>QZLA01000241.1 GCA_004796375.1 Desulfobacteraceae bacterium | reverse complement strand
TTGCAAAACTCCTGAAAGTTTGATTTTCACCTCTTCCCTGCCGGCAATCCTGAAAACGGGAACTGTTAAGACGGAGATTTCAAAGCAGGCCCTTCACTACTACATGTCCTTCCATGCGGTGGTGCCTGCCCCCCACACACTGATTAAAGGGTTAGAAAAGCTGCCGCCGGCAACCACCATGACGGTTAAGAGTGATGGTACCTTTTCCCGGAATTCATATTGGCATCTCAAGTTTGAGCGGGACAAGGAGGAAGAGCAATATCAGTTTGAAGACTGGAAACGATACCTCTCCCATACCTTGATGGCGGCTGTTAAGCGGCGCCTGGTGGCCGACGTTCCGGTGGGGGTTCTTTTATCGGGCGGATTGGATTCAAGCCTGATCGTCGGACTGCTTGCAGAGGCCGGTCAGAAAGATTTGAAGACCTTTTCGATCGGGTTTGAAAGTGTGGGAGGAGAAGAAGGCAATGAATTCAAATATTCGGATATTATTGCCCGCCATTACGACACAGACCATCATAAGATTCAGGCGGATTCAGAACATGTGCTGCCATCCATGACGGATTGTGTCCAGGCCATGAGTGAACCCATGGTGTCCCATGACTGTATCGGTTTTTATCTGCTGAGCCAGGAAGTGGCAAAGCATGTCAAGGTGGTCCAGAGCGGCCAGGGTGCCGATGAGGTGTTCGGCGGCTATCACTGGTATCCGCCGATGATGGGAAGCAGCAACCCGGTGGCAGATTACCGGCAGGCTTTTTGCGACAGGACCGATTCGGAATTCCAGGAGATCGTTACCGAATCCTACAGAGGACATGACTTCAGTACGGAATTCATTGAAACCCAGTTTGCTGTCCCAGGTGCGAAAGACCCGGCGGATAAAGCCCTGAGGATGGATACCACGATCATGCTGATTGATGACCCGGTTAAAAGGGTTGACAATATGACCATGGCATGGAGCCTTGAAGCCCGGGTGCCGTTTCTGGATCATGAGCTGGTAGAACTGGCAGCCAAAATACCTGCCGAACACAAGGTCGGAAAAGGCGGGAAATACATTTTAAAAGAGGCGGCAAGGGATATCATCCCCAGTGAAGTCATTGACAGGCCCAAAGGCTACTTTCCGGTACCCGCACTGAAATATATCCAGGGAAAATACCTGGATTTTGTTACTGACATTCTAAAAAACGATGCCGGCCGATACAGGAATATGGTTCAAGCCGAATATACGGATATGCTGCTCAAGTCTCCTGAAGCACACATTACGCCGCTGAAAGGATCGAAACTCTGGCAGATCGCACTGCTGGAGTTCTGGATGCAGCAGAACGATATTTAAGGAGCGACTCAATGGACAAACTAAAACACAGAATGGAAAAAAATCACGGACAGTCCTTGAGAAACTGGGAAAGGATAGACAGTCCGGAAACAAAAAGAATGAGACCCAATTCGTTTACCGAAATGGGCTGGGGACGTCTGGTATTCGGTCACACGTTTGAATCCGACGAACAGATCGTGGAGGCGATGTGCACGTATGGTTATGATACCAGGGATATTGCCATATATGTGATTGACCCCCATGTTATTATTGCCATGGCACCGGATAAACTGTTCCTGGATCCATCCCACACCTATCGTTTATGGAATTATGATTACCGATATAATCCTCAGATATCCGAACGGGCGTTTTCCATCAACCGGCTGTCCAATGAAAAGGAAGCACACCAGGTCAATGCGATCTATTCAAAATGCCGCATGAAAGGCGCTGCGCCTGATTTTCTCCTGGATAAGCATGCGGATAATTTAAGGACCTATTTTATTGCCCGGCGGCGTTCTGACAACCATGTTATCGGCACAGTGACCGGCATTGATCATGTCAAGGCGTTTAATGACCCTGAAAACGGGGCCAGCTTGTGGTCCCTATCGGTTGATCCCCAGGCCGGACTGCCGGGTGTCGGGATCAGCCTTGTCCGGCATCTGGTGGCACACTATTTTACAAAAGGCCGGGCCTTTATTGATGTCAGTGTCATGCACGATAACCAGCAAGCCATCGGTCTCTACGAAAAGCTGGGGTTTCAGCGAATTCCGGCATTCTGTATCAAACGGAAAAATCCCATTAATGAATCCCTGTTTGTTCCGCCAGGCTCGGCTGTTGTGTCCAAACTGAATCCCTATGCCAGGCTGATTGTTGATGAGGCCAGGAAAAGAGGGATCATGACCGACATCATTGATGCAGAATACGGGTTGTTTAAATTGACCCTTGGCAGCCGGTCGGTCTCCTGCCGGGAATCATTGTCTGAAATGACATCCGCCGTGGCCATGACAAAATGCGATGACAAACGGCTCACCCGGAATCTGGTGCAGAAGGCAGGCGTCACAGCCCCCCGCCAGATCAAACACACCGAAGAAGACATCTCCATGGACTTTTTGCGCCAGGTCGGCCGTGTGGTGGTCAAACCGGCCCGGGGAGAGCAGGGCACCGGCATCAGTGTGGATATCTCCGATACCGATGAACTCAAAAATGCCGTGGAAAAAGCCAAAAGAATCTGTTCCGATGTCCTGATTGAAGAGTTTGTCCAGGGACAGGATCTCAGGATTATCGTTATTGACCATAAAGTGGTGGCTGCTGCTGTCAGAACACCTCCGGCTGTGATCGGCACCGGCAATCATACCATCCGTGATCTCATACAGAACCACAACCGCAGGCGGATGGCGGCTACGGGCGGAGAGAGCCGCATTCCGGATGATGAAGAGACGTTGAGATGTTTGAAAAAAGAAGGATATGATTACGATACCATTCTTGAAAAAGACAAATCATTGATCGTAAGGAAAACAGCCAATCTCCATACCGGCGGGACCATACACGATGTCACCGCGGACCTTTCGGACACCCTGAAAAAAGCGGCAGTTACTGTCAGCAAAACCATTGACATACCGGTAACCGGGCTTGACTTCATCGTTCCCGAGATCACCTCAGACAGCTATTATTTCATCGAAGCCAATGAGCGGCCGGGTCTGGCTAACCATGAACCCCAGCCAACGGCTGAGCGGTTCATCGATCTGCTTTTTCCTGAAACCGTATAAGAAAGATACCCCATGAAAGACAATCATTTCTATTTAATGGACCAGTTGATTACCATGCTGCAGATTCCCAGCCCGTCTGGATATACGGATCAGATCGTACACTATGTCTGCGATGAACTTGATCGCCTTGAAATTTCTTATAATGTCACCCGGAGGGGGGCGATCCGGGCAACCCTTTCAGGGGAGCGGAGCATCCAGGATAAAGCCGTGTGCGTCCATCTGGACACTCTGGGGGCCATGGTCAGCCGATTAAAAACCAACGGCAGGCTCGCGATTCGCCCCATCGGAACCTGGTCCAGCCGGTTCGCCGAAGGGGCCCGAGTCACGGTATTCACAGACCAAGGCCAATGCCGGGGCACCATTCTTCCGTTGAAAGCCTCGGGGCATGTATTCGGTAATAAGATTGATACCCAGCCTGTCTCTTGGGACCAGGTCGAGGTCCGGGTGGATGAACAGTGCCACGATGTGTCCGGTTTATCCGCCATTGGATTCGAACCCGGTAACTTCGTTGCCGTGGATTCCTGTCCTGAAATATGTGATACCGGTTTTTTAAATGCACGCCACCTGGATAATAAAGCCGGCGCGGCCATACTGCTTTCCGCTGCCCGGAAGATTCAAGAGAGTGGACGGACACTGCCTGTTGACTGTCACTTGCTGTTTACGATCAATGAGGAGATCGGGGTGGGCGCAACTGAGGTCTTATACAATGATATCACCGAAATGGTGGTGATTGACAGTGCCATGACCGCAACCGGTCAGAACTCGTCGGAACACGCGACTTCCCTGGTCATGATGGATCAGTCCGGTCCCTTTGATTACCATCTGAATAAAAAGCTGACCGAATTGTGTATCCAAAATAACATCGTCTATAAAAAAGACCTGTTTGAGTTTTACCGGTCTGATTCAGCCTCAGCCATTGAGGCCGGCAGTGATATCAGAACAGCCCTGGTTGGATTCGGCGTGGACGCCTCCCATGGATATGAACGCACCCATATTGATACCCTCACACAAACCCAAGCATTGATACTGGCGTATATGGAAAGCGATCCCACGTTCCGAAGGGATGAGAAGGATCTGGGGCCAATCAACGGGTTCCCGAGTCAGCCGACACGGGATACCATCAATATTGAAACTTAAAAGTCAGTAGAGAGGATGAATATAATGATTGTTGTTTTAGGCGAAGTCCTGTTTGATATTTTTCCGGATGGAATGGTGATCGGCGGTGCACCGTTCAATTTTGCTTATCACCTTAAAAAACTGGGGTTTCCCGTTCAATTCGTATCCCGGATCGGACGGGATTCAATGGGGCAGAACATATTGGATTTTATTCTATCCCACGGGTTTGACCCGGACGATATCCAGAAAGATGACGATCATGAAACCGGAACCGTGCAGGTTCAGGTCACCGATAATGGCCATGTTTTTCATATCACCCCGGATGCTGCCTGGGACCACCTCGAGTTTAATGGGAAGGTTGCGGAACTGATATTGAATGAACCGGATGTTCTATATTTTGGAAGTTTGATTCAGCGCACACCCAACGGCGGGCATTTTTTTAAACAACTGGCCGGGTTTAACCTTGGCCATACCGATGTTTTCTGTGATATCAATCTCAGGAAAAATGCTTACTCTAGGGAAACCGTTCAATCCTCAATGGCACTATGTGATATCCTGAAACTAAATCTTGATGAGCTGGACAAAACATCAATTCCTGTGAATAAAACCAATGGGAACTTCCCGAAAAAACCCATTCATCACCTCATGCACAGCCATAACATCAAGGAGGTGATTTTGACCATGGGAAGCATGGGCAGTCTATGGGCGGATAAAAACGACCTCTCCTATTTCGGTGCCATGGTGCCCAAACCGTTCGTAGACTCAGTGGGCGCCGGAGATGCCTATGCAGCGGTGGCTGTCGCAGGGCGCCTTGAGGGATTGCCTGTGAATAAAACCATGGCGCTTGCCAGCCGGTTTTCGAGCTATATCTGCAGTATCAAAGGGGCGTTGCCGCCCGGGGATTCTACTATTTATACCACATTGAAAAAAGAGATCGAAGCGGGTTAAGGAGCAACGCTCATGAGTTTGAAAAATAAAATCCAGCTGATCACCTATCCGGACAGTTTAGGGGGCAATCTGCCCGAGCTGCATTATGTCCTGAGAAAGTATTTGTCCAAAGCCATCGGCGGCGTCCATCTGCTCCCGTTTTATCCATCTTCTGCTGATCGCGGATTTGCCCCGATGACCTATGATGAAGTGGATCCGAAATTCGGCACCTGGGTGGATGTGGAAAAAATCGGGAAGGACTTTGACCTGGTCATCGATTTTATGGTCAACCATGTTTCGCGGCAGTCTGAATTTTTCCAGGATTATATTCAGAACGGTCCAGACAGCGAATATGCCGACATGTTCCTGAGTTTTGACAAATTGTCCCATGAGGGCTGGATCGACGACAAAGACCTGGAAAAGGTGTATACCCGAAAACCCCGCCCGCCTTATCTGACATTGGAGCGGCCGGACGGTACCCTGGAAAAAATATGGTGTACCTTTGATTATGAACAGATCGATCTGGATTACGAATCTCCTAAGACCCGGGAGGTGATGCGACGTTTTTTAATCCGGCTGGCCAGAAGCCGGCCCAAGATGATCCGTCTGGACGCCGTGGGTTACACCACGGTCGAGATCGGGACCGACTGTTTTTTTGTTGAACCCAAAATCTGGGAATACCTGGCATGGTTCGACGACTACGCCGGTGCGTTTGAAACCCAGATTCTGCCGGAAGTGCATAAGCACTATTCATATCAGGCTAAGCTCGCCCGAAAGGGTTATTGGTGTTATGATTTTTCTCTACCCATGCTGGTTTTGCACGCACTCTACAGCGGGACGGGACAGCGGCTTAAATCATGGCTGCGCAAATGCCCGAGAAAACAGATCACGACCCTGGATACCCACGACGGAATCGGGGTGGTTGATGTTCAGGATCTTATGAGCGAGGATGAGATTAGAGTGACAATTGACGAACTGTATGAAAAAGGATCAAATGTTAAACGGATCTACTCCCAGTCCCAATACAATAACCTGGATATTTATCAGATCAACTGCACCTATTATTCGGCTTTGGGATGTAATGACAATGCATATCTTGCGGCCCGGGCCGTCCAGTTTTTTTCACCGGGAATCCCCCAGGTGTATTATGTCGGCCTGCTGGCCGGTGAAAATGATATCGAACTGGTAGAAAAGACCCGGCTGGGAAGAAACATCAACCGTCACAATTACACCCTTGAAGAGATTAAGGAAACCATTCGAAAACCTGTTGTTCAAAGACTGCTAAAACTGATGGAGTTCAGGAACAGTTATCCCGCCTTTTCAGGGGAATTTAAAGTGTTGAAAACACCACTCAACCGGATTCATTTACAGTGGACCCATAAAAAATATACGGCAACGGTAAAAATTGATTTAAAAACCTTTGGCGTAGAGATATCATATACAGATCCGGTGGCTTCACGAACAGTGGATTATTTTGTATGAGTTTAATGATCAGGCGAAATGGTAAATAAAAAAAACATCATCGGCAATGCGCTTTTCAAGGAGATCATCTCCATCAGGATTAACACCTTGTGGAAGATGATCTCAATGATAGATAACGGTGAAATGCCTGCCCCGAATGAAGAAGGCGCTACTGGTAAATATGACAATAAGGGGGCTATTTTTATACCGGGCGGTCTGATTTACCAGGATGTAGATGAAAAAAGGATTGAATATCACAAGCTGCCCAATTTGACACCGCATCTGTTCAGGAGCCAGATCCGCTCTGCCATGCAGTATGACAACGCCACCCTGCTGTACCCTGACGGCATTGCCAAAGGGGTGAATCTCGACAGCGGTTTCTTTTCCAAGGCAGCGAGAAATATCAATATATTCAAAAAAGCGGCATTTCGAAGAAAAAAGAAAATCAGTTCCAAAACCCTGATGAAATTTGACTCTGAAGACATCATACGCAGTCATTGCCCCACCTATTTTCCCACGCCTTACGGTGCCAGAACACGGATCAGTACATGTGTTTCAATTGGATTAACGGAACCGCCCATGTTTTTTGTTTTCTACAAAACAGAGCTTAATTTTTCAAAAGAACAGACCAGACGATTTTCAGACCAGCTTGACCGGGCACAGCACCCTGCGTTGACCAAAGAGGGGGAAATACTATATCCGCCATATATTGTGGTTTGTCACGATACCCGATACAGCGAGCACAACTACACCGGGTTGACAAGGATTTTAGGACTTGGAAAATTTGGTGAATTTGCCACTTTGACATTTCAGAAGGTGGATGCCAGGCTGTCGAATGAGTTTAAGCGCAAGGGCATAGAGATTTTAGATTCAGATATCATTGCCGAGCATGGGGATATTAAGATTATCTGTATCTTGAGGGTTTATGCAGCAACGAACCCCGGCCGACGCTCCACAAAACATGAAACATCTATTGTATCACCGGAAAATGACCTGGACCTCGATCTTGATCAGATCAATGCAGAAGCAATACGCCAGTATAATATCAGATAATATAAAGGAGCCATTTTTAACCAATTCATGGGCTTTCGACGGCGTCCTCCTCAAGCAACTCATTCAAAACTTTGTCACTCATCTGGATTTGGATTGTTAACTGGTGATGTATAGCAGCGAATTTCATGTCTATACAGGCTCTCCGGCCCAGATTTCAAAAGACAGAGGACTGGCTGATGTATTGCTGGGCAAGCTACTCATAGCAGATATAAAAATTTTTCTGTTGTCCACCCCGATTTATAAAAATTCAGACCAACAGATCTTGATACTGATGGCCTGAAGAAAAATTTGATTTTGCGGTTCTCCACGGTGAGGACTAATTTCACGTGGACACTGTTATCGTTATTTTTTATCAGTGTCCAATTAAGACGAATTATCCAATACCTGAATTTCTGTAGAATTGAATTGCCAAAATATCATTTAAATTCATCGAGATTTTAAATGAAAATGAGGCAAATAATATAGGAATCGAGAACCCCGGACTATGTCTATCATCAGTCGCTTTTCAACTGATTTTGTAGACCACAACATCTGGTGGTTGGGCACTTTTCCAAAAAAGCGATGAGTTATACCATGATTGCGTAGTTTTAATTTATTTCGATCAAATTCGGTTGTCTTTAAAATTTTATTGACTTTTACCTGACTGGTTTTTACAAACCAGAATCAATATCGGAGTGTTTAATTATGACAAATGAAAAGGGTCTGAAACAGTTCAGGCAGACGATAACTCAAATGGCAGACATTCCTGAAGCGGAATGGAATCATGTCTCCCGGCAACTATCTGAGCGGGAATTTAAAAAAAATCAATACTTGATTCAGGCGGGTGAGATATCTAAAAATTTTTACTTTATTACGCGTGGAATGGTCCGCTTTTTTTACAGCACTCAGGACGGAAAAGAGTTTAATAAACACTTTGCCATGGAAAACCAGTTTGCCGGATCTATGCATTCTCTCTCGTTGAATGCACCTTGCGGGTTTTATATCCAGGCACTTGAAAAAACAACAACTCTTGTCCTGCCGCATAAGGTGATGCAGACATCTTATCAGAGGCATCCCTGTTGGGATCGGCTGGGTCGGAAAAATGCCGAATATATGTTTCTGTTCAAGGAAGCCCGTGAAAAAGAACTATTGCTCGATTCTCTGGAAACACGGTATCAACGGTTTCTAAAAAATTTCCCAGGTATTTCTGAGCGCATCCCTCAATACCATATAGCATCTTATTTGGGGGTCACAGACGTGGCACTGTCCCGAATCCGAAAAAATTTATGAATAAGTGAATTCCAATCCAAGTTGTGCAAGTTTTGATTTTTCCGGTTTTGAACTTTTAGTGTCCCAACCCCTTTCCTGATAGTACTTCAAAAGCACTGTATCAAACTCATCTCTATCAAGAACAGCACCTTTTTCAGTGCCAATGGTAAAAGCATCATTAAAAAACCTTTCCGGAAGATTATCATCCTGCCGACCAAAACCTTCTCTATAATTGAACATTTTTTCAAGGTTAAATATTCTTTCACCAACCATTAAAAGCTCGTCTGCTGACCTTTTTATACCGGTGATGCTTTCCAGCAGCCCTGCAAGTTTTTTCGTGCTAAGCCCTAATGGGGTGGTACAGGCAAACTTGCATATCCCCAAAGAATCGATCAAGGTTATGGAATTCTGTTTTTTAACGGTTTCACCGTTCTGATGGCAGGCACCCCTGTTTGAGGTGGAATAGGAAATCCCTTTTTCCGGATTCGCCTGTACGTTATGGGCAGCAATTTCCAATCCTTTTACATGCATGGCAAAATCACTGCCAGACTCCAATTTTTTGGATAATGCCTTCACCCCTTGTGAGGCCAGGGCCCCGATCCCTTCTTTGCTGCATATTTTTTCCAGCATCTTAATGGATGCTTCAACATTGCCCCAGGTCAGATCAATGCCGCCAAGATCATCTTTATCTATGATTCCTTTCTCATAGGCTTCCATTAAAAAACCGATAACATTCCCTGCAGAAATGATATCCAGTCCATAATCGTCCCCGTCATAAATGAGTTTCATGATACCTTCTAATTCGGATATCATAAGATTTGCTCCCAACATGGTCCCGGTTTCATATTCCGGCCCGTCATGAACCAGCAGACCTTTATATTTCCCTTGTTTAATAACACCACTTTTTTTACAGGATAAAGGGCAGCAATAGCATGAATAATTTCTAACCCATAGTTTATTTCTGGCAGCATCAGCATTGATCCGGTCAACTTGTGGAAATGTTCCTTCCTGAAAATTCTTTACGCTCATTTGACCTTTTTTACTCTTTTTTTCAAACAGAAATGCGGTTCCATTTTTACGAAAAATGTTAGACAGTATTTTACCTCTTGAAAATCCTTTAAAATAGTTTCGTGCGCCTGTCATTTTTTTGACCAGCATGTTGTGATCAGCCACATCTGGCAATTTTGATCCTTTTACAGCAATCGCCTTAAGATTTTTTGATCCCATGACACACCCCACGCCCCTGCCGGCTGCTCTGGATGCAGTATGAATAATGCTGGCATAGGGTACAAGGTTTTCACCTGCTGGGCCGATATAGCAAGTGCGATATCGCCGATCTGATAAATCCTGGATAAAAATTTTATCGAATTTGTCTGTTCCCATACCCCAGTAATTTGAAGCATCTTTTATTTCAACGTTGTCATTGTTAATCTGTATGAAAACAGGGGTTGGTGATTTGCCGGTTATAAAGATTCCGTCATACCCTGCAAATTTTATTTCAGGGCCGAAAAAACCGCCAAAATTGGAATAGCTCACTGTTGAAGCATGGGGATAGTTTGATTGAATAGGTGAAGTACAAGGCGATTTGGTTACTACACAGGTACGTGAAACAGATGGAATAGGGAACCCTGAGAATGGACCGGGTAAAAATATCAAGGGGTTTTCTTCGGAAAGGGGATTTATACCGGGTTGTTTGATATGATCCCACAAAAGCTTCATACCAAGTCCACGGCCACCGACATAATCCTTAATATCTTCTGCACAGATACCTTTTTTTGTGATCTTGCCTGTCGTTAAATTGATATGTAGCAGTGCATTATAATATCCAGATTGTTTTATTGTCATTTGTCGTCCCTCCATTTTAGATAAGGTAATTTTGTTTGGTAAGTTGTTTTGCAATCTCATCAGGAGACATTCTGTCGAAACTATAATTTATTGTCTGTTTTTCAAATCGCAGTGCACCATAGGGACAATGTTTTACACACTGAGGGTCTCCACCACACAGGTTGCATATACCTTCAGGCATGCCTGTTGCCCGGTTTAGACGAATAATGCCTGAGCTTTCATTTTTACAAGCCTCCTGACAGTTTCCGCATCCAATACAACGGGTCGGATCACTAACAATGGCGTTAGTCTTATTATCTCGAAACAGTGCTTTTCGATTTGTTACCGGGTCTTCTGAGATGGGGCATGCCTGAATACAAGGTGCATCGCTGCATAATGAACAGACTGAAGGGACGTCAATATCAGGATTATAGTTATATACTTTTATATTGGCGTGATAGGGATTGCCAATTCCCGGCATCAGGCTTTCATCGATATTTTCTAAATTGTTAAACGAAGAACAGATGGCCTCGCAGGTCCTGCAACCTGTGCATTTAGAAAAATCAATCAGGATACTGGCCAATTGATCCGGTTTCCCATCCTCAGCACTGGATGAAATAGAGAAAATAGGCAAACCAAATGAAAATAAAATTGCACTGCTTCCAATTGCAATTTTTTTAATAAAATGACGCCTTTCCTTGTTAAAATGACGCTTATTTCTATACATAAATTTATCTCCTGTTATTGTTGGATGTATTTTATGTATAGGATGCTCAAAAACTATTTTCATTAACCCAGGTTAATTTTTTCTGAAGAAATACCGTTGCTGAGAAATTGTAAGGATTGATAAGAGGCATTAATAGGGGTGATCATTAGTCCTTTTAATATCAGATTATTTCCTAAAAAATTAGACACAAAGTCAAGCTATCTTGAGCAGAATTCAAGAATATACAGGTGAGCATTGTGTCTATTTTGTCGCTATTTGACAATTATTCTGAACCACAACATCTGGTATTTGGGTTAATTCTGAAAAAACGAGCGCTTTACCATAAGTAAATTCCTTTTGTACCATTTGTTTTTTCTCAGTAAAAAACCAGTTCTTGAAACTAATAAAACAGCTATGCAGAATTTTTTCTGGATTTTGTATATTTCCATTGATATGAGTTACATATCCACAAATCGTTTCGAGAGAGGAGATTGCTATGAAAAGGTTATCGCATTTTTTCTGCATCGTTATTTTTATACTTTTGTTCTGCGGCAACTCTTGGGCTAATTTTTATGTCATTGCAGGCGGGGGTAAGATGGCTGGCACAGAAATAAAGTCACTGCCGTATGAAATCACTAAACGAGGTTTTTATTATATAACAAAAAATTTGGTAGTCTTAAACAGCCATGGTATTACTGTTAGTACAAGCCATGTAACAATTGACTTGATGGGATTCACTATCAGCTCACTCCCGACGATAGGCTCAAATTATAATGGGATTTTCTTACAAAATTTTTCGAATATTGAAATACGAAATGGTTCAATTGTCGGATTTCCTGGCTATGGAATACGTGGTGTAGAAGGAAAAATTCAAAAAATTATAAACATTACTTCAACTGGAAATAAAGCCTCTGGAATCAGTCTTGAGAGTGATAACTGTAGGGTTGTAAATTGTACTGCTGCAAATAATGGGAATAGGGGAATTTACACATGGTCTGGTTCGATTATAAATGGTAATATTTGTTTTGAGAATACAGGTGATGGTATTGCTTTGTCGGGGGATGGTTCAATCATCGGAAATATATCAAATTCGAATGGTGGGTATGGTATATATTTATCAGGAACCGCTGTTGTGGACCAAAATATTTCACGTGCCAATACAAAAGACAATTTTTATTCTTTAGTTTCAGGAGAAGTCTATGGCCTCAATTATCCCACAACTCCATAGACCTCGATGTTAAGTACTTAAGGTTTATCATTATAAGAAGAATAATTATCATATAACAACTGTAGGACAATTACACTTAATCCGCTTCCATGAGAAGGCAAGTCAAGTATGTTCGTTCACGAACTTACATTTTTTAATAACCCATACCGTCCCGCTTCCATTCGCACTCTTTTTTGAGACTCGCCCTTGTCTCGGTACATGTTAAGATCCATCAACAGGGGCTGCAATCTATTAGGCGCACTTGTTATTTTATATATGCAAATAAAGTGTGAACTATGTCTATTCATCAGTCGCTTTTCATCGAATTTTGCAGACCACAACATCTGGTGGTTGGGATAAAATCAGAAAACACGAGAGATTATACCATTTGCGGGTTTTCCATTACTCATTTCGTTCAAATATATCAACTTGTTATAGAACTATTTGACCCTTCAATTTATTGAAATTCTGCCTAAAACTCAAAATTCAGATCCTATGAGGTGATTATTGATTTATAGTATTTTTCTTCTGGTAAAATATGATAAGTGCCTTCACCTGATGTACACCTTTCCCCTTTACTATTAAAGAGTGATGCTTCCATATGAACCTTAGAGCCTCTGTTCGAAGTTATTCGACAAATTACAGTTATTTTTTCATTGCTAATATAAGTTGGGCGATGAAATTTAACTGATAAATCAGATGTTACCGCCATTTCTTTTATAAAAGCATAACAAGCCCATCCCATTATTTCATCAAGGAGACCCATCTGAATCGCTCCATGGAGGCTATCCTGGCCATGGTCTGGATGGCAAGGAAGAATTTGAGCTCCTGTCATTTAAATTTTAGAGGAAGTGCTTGATCTGTTATTGGTGAGGGGCTCTGAATTTCAAAAAGTCCCGCTCAATACCATTATTCAAAGCTTTGACATTACTCATTTTATTAAAGGATAAACTTGTCACAGAGCGATGGAGCTTAAAAACGAAACTGCACGATTACCAATTCCGCTTAGTCCGGCAGCAATGCCTACCATTCCCAGTCGTATCCCGAAATATTCCTTAGGGGTTTTCAGGATACTGACCCGTGAAGGGTTAAATGCCTGCAGGCAGATTTTGGAATGGCTTTTAATAACCTGAGCGTCGCCTTGGGCCAGGCATTTTTCGCGGCCGCCGGCCCAAGTGATCCAGACGCTTCCTGAAAGACAGGTGATATTGACTTCTTTTGTATTAAAGCTGAGTGTCTGATTGGTTGACAATTTAAGATCAATCTCGGAATTTAGTTTTATCCGGGGTGTTTTCATTACGTCCTCCTCAAAGTTTGCAGATGGTAAAATCCCAAATATGGAGGATAGTTTAAATAATTCAGAATCCGATTATAAGCTCCAGATGATCCAAAGTTTTAAGGCACAGGCCTGTATTTTTTTATCTGTACCCCTTGGATTGAACCCGAACTGTGTCTTTTTTTGTTTTTAAAATCGATCTATTTTATGTCAAAATAAGTTACACTTTATTGGTTGTTTTGGCTTTTAAATAATACGACGGGTGGTGAACATGCGCACGCCTCGATATGAACAAGTGGCAGAACAAATTGTAAGCCTGATCCATTGCGGTGCCCTAAAAGAGGGCGAAAAAATCCCTTCGATCAGACAATTGAGCCATGAACTTTCTGTCAGTATCAACACTGTAAAAGAAGCCTATTGGCGGTTGGAAGACCGGAATTACCTGATGGCCGTGCCCCAATCCGGCTACTATGTGAAAAGCCGGTTCAATGATAAGGCTGATCCGTCCGTACAGGACTTAAAGCAACTGAATCCCAGGGATATCTCATTCTGCAGGATCTATGGGTTGTTTCAAGAGCAGGCAACGGATAAAAGCATTTCCAGCTTAGCCATTTCCGGTATTAATCCTGAAGTATGGCCAAAAAAGCGATTTGGCCGATATCTGATGGAGGCTGCCTGCAGCAGCGATCTGTTGGCAGCAGAATATCTTCTGCCGCCGGGCTATCCCATGCTGAGGGAACAAATAGCCCGATTGGGGCTCTCTGCCGGTCTTTCCCTTTCCCCTGACGAAATTATTATCACCAATGGGTGCCAGGAGGCCATTTTTCTGTCTTTGATGACATTGTGCAACCCAGGTGATACCGTCGCCCTGGAAAGTCCTATGTATTTTAATCTGCTTCAACTGCTGCAGACACTGAATTTAAAGGTGGTTGAAATTCCAAGCACACCTGAAGAGGGGATTTCTTTAGACACCTTAAAATATGTGATTGAAACCCATCCAGTTAAAGCAGTTTTTTCCATTTCCAATTTTAATAATCCAAGTGGTTTTTCTATGCCGTCATGGAAAAAAAAGGAGATGGCCTGGCTTCTTGAGCAGAAGCAGATCCCTTTGATAGAAGATGATATATACGGAGATCTCTATTTTCACCGGCGTCCCAGCACCGCTAAAAGTTATGAAAAAGCCGGAAACATTATTTATTGTTCTTCTTTTTCCAAAACCCTCTCGCCGGGACTGCGGATCGGCTGGATTGCACCAGGCCGACATTTTGAATCGGTCCTGAAAATGAAAATGCTGTTGAACATCTCAACTTCATCTGTTGACCAAATGGCTGCTGCCCGATTTCTGACCAAAGGCGGTTATGAGAGGCACATGCGAAAAGTCCGGGGACAGCTCAAGAAAAACATTGCACTCATGCGGGAAGAGATTTTGCGTCAATTTCCAAATGAGACCCGGGTCACTAATCCTTCAGGAGGATCATTGCTGTGGGTGGAGCTGCCTAAACACATTGATACAGAACAGGTCTATCAGTATGCACTGGCCAGGGATATTCTCATCGCTCCGGGCAGATTGTTTTCACTTCAAAACAGATTCAATAACTGCATGAGATTGAGTGCCAGTGTCTGGAACCCCAAAGTAGCTAATGCCATTCAAACCCTCGGCCGGCTCTGCAGCAAGCTGTCTAATCAAAAGTCTTAAGGGCAGAAATAAGAAAGGAAAAACCATGGAAAAAGTCTATAATTGTACAAATCACAGCATTGCGATTCCTCATGTTGTGAGAAGTGACGGGATCTACTTGTTTGATGAAACGGGAAAACGTTATATGGATTTGGAGTCCGGGGTCTGGTGCACTTCTTTGGGGCATGGAAACAAGCGGATAAACAACATTATAAAAAACCAGATCGATAATGTTATGCATGCCGGTTTCTGCTACTCCACCAATATCCTTGAAAGGGCGGCCGATTCGGTACTGTCGGTAACCGGTTTGGAGAAAGGGAAATGTGTTTTTCTTTGTTCCGGCAGTGAGGCTATTGAGCTGGCCAGACAGATGTCTAAGCATATAACCGGGAAAAAACAGTCGATGACGCTTCATGACTCATATCTGGGTTCGTACAGTTCTGTGACCGATAGAAACAGAAACTGGTTTATTTTAAACTGGGAAGAATGCATAAATTGCCCTGAAAATAATAACTGCAATACCGATTGTGAGAAACTCCGGGAAATCCCAAAGGATATATCGGAATTCATATTTGAGCCTGGGAGTTCTTCCGGGTTTGTCAGATTCCCTCCAAAACCGTTGATACAGAATATAATCAGCCAGGTGAGATCCCAAGGCGGTAAAATAATCGCCAACGAAGTGACCACGGGAATCGGCAGAACAGGGAAATGGTTTGGGTACAATCATTATCAGGTTGAACCAGATATGATTGCAATCGGGAAAGGTATCGGGAACGGTTACCCCGTCAGTGTGACCGCAATAAATGAACAAACAGCCGGAGAACTGGGAAAAAGTACCTTCAGATATATGCAGTCCCATCAAAATGATCCCCTGGGAGCTGCGATCGCCAACGAGGTAATAAAAATTATTAAAGATGAAGAACTAGTTTTAAAAGCCGGAATAAATGGCAAAAAATTTTTTGATATGCTTGGAACTCTGATCGACAATATCAGTATCACTGACGTCCGAGGCCGCGGACTTATGTTTGCAGTTGATATATGTGATGAAGACACCGGGGACAGGCTGTTCAAAGAACTGATCAGCAGAGGGTATATTGTCGGCAACAGAAAGTCTCTTTTGCGAATTGACCCACCCCTGACAGCAACAGAAGACGAGTTTACTGAATTTGTAAATGAGTTAAGGGATTTATTGAATTGTATCCACAACAAATAACCATATTGAGGGGGAGGCAAAATAGGAATAGAGAACCCACAAATATGTCTAAGATCAGTCGCTTTTGATCAAAATTATTAAACCCCAATATGTCGTATCGGGGTTTGTGTTAGAAAATCCGAGAAATAACAGTTTTTTAGGTCAGACGGCGTTCAGAGTAAGCAATCAAGGCTTCGAAGTACCGAGACTTTACCTGTTGGGTGGCCATGATCTGCTTGATTGGCGGCAATTTCAGGATTACACCCATAACTGCAGCAAGAGCCCGATGGCTGAAAAGCACCTTGTTATCAAAAATCAAATGTTGGAGTTTGCCTCTTTCAATGGCCATGACAACGGCTTTGTGTGTGCCATTCAGGGGAGTGATGACCCTTTCAGGCAAAGAATGCAACTCAAGGCTGTCTTCTTCGCAAGCTCGCACGCACAGGCCGCAACCAAGGCATATGTTCTCATTCAATCCAGCTGTTTTGCGTTTTGGCTTTTTGGGATCATTGGCAGAGACCAGGGTCATGGCTTCTACCGGGCAGATAATCACACATTTTCCACAACCCGTACATGAGTGTTCATTAATTGCAGGGATAAAATTGGATGTGTGGACCGGGTTGAATATGGCAAATCTCCGGGCCGCAATCATGGCCTCACAGCAGCACCCGCAGCAGTTGCAGATAAAGTTGACCCGATTCCTGACATTTTCCCCGAATTGTACGAGGTTGGATTCATAGGCCTGATCCAGAAGATCAATTCCCTCCGCAACGTCAACTTGCCTTGCAAACCCATGTTTAATCAGGGACGCACCTGTTGTGTTAAATGTCATGCAGATATCCAGAGGGTTGTCACAGGCTCTGTCCACATGGAGCATTTTATGTCGGCAATAGCAGGTCCCGACCCCCATGTGTGTTGCCTTTCTAATCACTTCAGATGCCCGCTCATAATCCAATACATGGATCGCATTCTCATTGGACAGCACCGGTTCATGAACAAACACCCGTCCCAGCTGCGTCTCTCCCAGGGTAAACAGGTTTTTGATAAAATCCTCTTCCACATTCAGGTATTCGTAAAACAGTTCTCCCAATACCTTTTGATCGACATCACTGCGTATCCGCATCATGGAAAATTCAAAAAAACCAGCCATGGGCGGCGGCAGGACATATTCGGTTTCACCATTGTGATCAATGTCTACCAGTATCGCCCGGGATGACAGTTTATCAAGGATATTTTGGGCTTCCGGCAGGCGCATCTTCCATATCCTGGCGGCTTTGGCAGCAGTGAATGGCTTGATTGGAAGCAGGGAAACCAGACGTGCCTCTTTTTCAGAAAACAGCAGGGTTAAGATTTTATCCAGCAGTTTTGAAGGCGGGGCACCCTGGGGAAATAAATTCAACCTGTCAACAAGAGATGTATAACCGGATTTAAGTGTGTGGTGAGCCATCAGTCATCTGTCCTCAATTCTATTCCAGATTCAATAGCAGTTTTCATCCGATTTAGAAACCCTGATCCTGATCGGATGGACTGAATTTGAATATTTGATATGAAGCAGTGGTGTGATCTGGTGCTTACCCTGTTCAGTCTGGTCATTCCTCCTGGCCAGGCGGCGTCTGATACCTTACTGGGCTCCACACCCAATAGGCCGTGGTTTGGAGATTATGACAATCTGGTTGAGAGGTGTTTCATCCGGGCCTTGGTTTTCCCGAGTAGAACCTTAGATTTATCCTGAATCAATATTTCGATGATCCTGATATCGATGAACTCAACAAGGTGTTGCTGACCTTTGCGTCCTATAATGCAGGGCCCAATAAGATCGCGCGCTTGAGAAAACAGGCCGGGAAAAAAGGATTGGATTCCAATGTCTGGTTCAGGAATGTGGAGATCGAGGCGGCCAGGGTGATTGGCAGGGAAACGGTTCAATATGTAAGCAATATCTTCAAGTATTACATCGCCTGTCGACTGATTGTGGACAAGAGTGCCAAAAAAACAACCCTGACAGACGGCTGATGTCTGCCAGGGTTATCCGGGTCTGTGTTTCTTAATCAGAATCGATATCCCACAGCGAGTTCCATGACGGCATGGGATTCATCGTAGAACTTGATATTGGAATCAACGGCGGTGTAGGCCGCCATGCCTGCGATGAAATAGTCTGTCATGCCAAAAGGATCAAACCAGGTCACAATACTTCCAACCGTGTACTCCCGGTCTTCCCGGGTTTTGCTGAACTCGGGGTGGCTGTTGTCATAATCCCTGAGTACGGCTTCGGCAAATGTTTCCAATTCCCACTGCCCGGCAGTATAGGTGTGACTCAACCCAAGAGCATACCCGCAATAGTCATTGCTTTTCCCTTCAAAAGAACCGTCAGTGTAGGATAACATGGCGCTCAGTTCATGGGCTTCAGTGCTGAATATCGGGGCACCTGCACTGATGGTATGGACTTTTCCTTCCCGGCGAAGATCTGCATTGCGTAACCCAGCAAGATCGTTATCAAGATCGATAATCTCATGGGTATATCCCACCCAGATACCGGTCTCCATGATATCATCCAGATCGATGGAAAAAATTTTGGCACTCATATCGGTTTTGCCCCGGACCACTCCGGTTTGAAAGGGATCCGCATAAACCTCCTCCTCATTATATGCCGCCCCCAATGATATGGAACCGAAACTGCCGATTTTCTGGGATACTGACAACTCTATGGGATTTTCCATGGAACTGAGTGTGAAACTCGTTCCGGACTCTGCAAGGGTGTATGTCAGTTCACCATAGAGTACCGCTTCAAATCGGGTCTCTGACTTGGCGGATTGACTGAGCGAATAAATCTGGTCGTTGTCATCATCCGAGGCATCATCCAGGCTTGATTTTCCGATGTCCACGCCGCCGCCAATGGCAATGAATCCGGACAGGCCGCCTTCATCGGGTTCTTTTGCATTGGCATATCCGAAAAACAGGGTGATCGCCATGAGGGTAACAGCGACGACAGTAAGTATGATGGTGTGCTTTAACATGCTTTTTTTCTCCTTAGGTTTAAGTAAACAGTGGTTATGTCAGACCCGGCCATATAGAGGCACGGAACTAAAAACAGGGTGATCAGGGTGGCGAACACAATGCCGAAGCCCAGGGACACAGACATGGGTTTGAGAAACTGGGCTTCAAAGCTTTTTTCAAACAGCATGGGCAGCAACCCTGAAAAGGTGGTGATGGTGGTCAGCATAATGGGCCTGAACCGGGCCACCCCTGCCTGTGAAACCGCATGGTAGAGGTCAGTACTCTTCTTTTTCTGCTGGTTGATGAAATCGGTCATCACCAGGCTGTCATTGACCACCACCCCGGACAGGGCAATTACCCCCATGCCGGACCAGATACTCAGGTCCAGGCCCATCACCACATGGCCGATCACTGCGCCGATGATGCCGAAGGGAATGGCCGTCATGATGATAAAGGGCTGGGCATAGGAGCTTAAGGGGATGGCCATGAGGGCGAAAATACCCAGGAGTGCATAGGCAAATCCTTTGATCATGCTCTTTTTGGATTGCCTGGATTCCTTGGCCTCGCCGCCCAGGTCATGGGTCAGGTCAGGGTATCGCTCTAAAAGCCCGGGAAGAAAGGTGTGGGAGATATGATCCATGATTTTCTGCGGGTTTTGCCGGCTTTTATCCACGTCTGCCGACACTTCAATAAATGTCTGGCCGTCCTTGTGAAGGATATGGGCATACCCCTTCCCGGTTTCCATGTGTGCCATCTGCCGGAAAAGGATCCGCCGGCCGTTCCCGGATTTAATGGTCAGGTTGTCCAGGGTGCCGGCTGTTTTCCGGCAGGCTTCCGGGAGCTGGACCACCACCTTGACATCCTCCTGGCCCGTGAGCAGGCTCTGGGTTTCGATTCCGTGAAATGCGGAACGGATTTTATAGGCAATATCCGCGATACTGATGTTGGAGAACCAGGAAGACGGCCTGGCTTTGATTTTGAGTTCATCCTTTCCAGGGATGAATGTGTCGGCAATTTCAGAAACCCCCTGGTATTGCAGCAGCTCCTGCTTCAACTCTTCGGCGGCCTGCTTGAGGCGGGAAAGGTCCTTGCCCTTGAGGATGAAACTGATGGGGGCGCCGGTATCTGATTCCGTACCGGTAAATTCCAGGGTCATGGCGCCGGGCAGGGTCCCGGTGCGTTCCCGCCACATCCGGGCCAGTTCAACAGAACTCAGGGACCTCTGGCTGGCCGGGACCAGTTCGGCATAGGCCAGAGCCTCGGTCTGTGAGGTGTTGAATGACAGATAGTGCCGGATCGGCGGTTGCGAGGCATGCGCCCTGCCACTGCCTCCGGGGATACCCGGATCATGATGGTTGACCGCCCGGGCTGCCTGCTCGATCTGTTGGGTGGCTTTGAGCAGCTCTTCGGAGGTGGTGCCGCCGGTCATTTTCAGGCGGGCACTGATAACACCGGTTTCCACATCAGGCATGAATACGATTTTGATATGCTCATAGGCCATCAGGCCGGTAAAGGTGATCAGTACCGCGGCAAACAGGGACAGGGTCAGGTATCGATAGGCCAGGGATTTTTCGAGGACCGGGCGGTAGATCCTTTGGGCCATCCAGGTCATGGATCGGGCAATCCGACCCTGGCCGGGGGAGATATTCCCATGGGACAGGTGGCGGGGAAGGATAAGCTTGGATTCCACCAGGGAAAACGCCAGGGTCAGGATTACCACGATGCCCATCTGGAAGAAGATTTTGCCCTCAACACCCTTCATGCCCAGCATGGGGCTGAAGGCGGCCATGGTCGTGAGCACCCCGAAGGTGACGGGGACAAGTACCTTCAGGGTGCCCTTAACAGCGGCTGAAGGGCCGTCATGACCCTCCAGACCGGCCTGGTAAATGGATTCTCCGACCACGATAGCATCGTCCACGATGATGCCGATCACCAGGATAAAACCGAACAGGGTGATGATATTCAAGGAGATGTTGAACATGGGCAGGGTCATCAGCCAGATTGCCCCTAAAAATGAAAACGGGATGCCGATCATCACCCAGAATGCCACCCGGGGCCTGAGAAAGGCAGACAGGAGGATAAATACCAGGATGCCCCCAATGACCAGGTTCTTGACCATCACCTTGAGGGTGGATTTCAGGATGGGGGAACCCTCAACCGCCTGGGTGATGGAGATTCCCTGGGGCAGTTCCTGCTGCTTTTGTTCCACAAAGCGTGTCATGGCCTCGGACACGGTGAGGAAATCCTGCTTGCCGATCCTGAACACCTGCAGCCCGACACAGGGTTTGCCGTTGAACCTGAAGAAAAAGTTATCCCGGGTGGTGCGCCTCACCGTGGCGATATCCTTGAGATATACCGGGGTTCCCTCATGGGAGAACAGGAGAATATCTTCAAACTCAGACAGGGCAGAGGCCTGGGATCCGGCCCTTATCAGGATGTCCTGGTGGGTGGACTTGAGGATACCGGCAGGCACCTCCAGGCTGGATTCCTGAATTGCACGGGAAATATCATCCAGGGTGATATCATACTTTTCAAGGATAAACGGGGATACCTCAATGGAGATGATGGAGGATTTGATCCCATCGATCTGCACAAGACTGATGTCCGGGTCTGCCACCATGTCATCCCTCAGTTTTCTGGCCAGGGCTTTCATGGATTCATCATCCATATCCCCGGATAGAATCACCCAGGCCACCTCATCCTTGATCAGGCTTTCAAAGACCCGCTTGTTTTTAATGGCTGAAGGAAAGGTGTTGATCTCATTGATCCGTGTACGGATGCGGCTGGTCAGTTCGGAAATGGCAAACCCCGGCTCCGGTTTGATCTCAAGCAGGGCCAGTCCCTCAAAGGCATGGGAAACGGTCTGGTTAATACCGTTGACCCCGGTCAAAGCCGATTCTACAGGCAGGACCACCTGCTTTTCAATCAATTGGGGGGATGCATCCGGATACTCGATCTCGATCATGACCCAGCCGGTTTTGACCTCCGGGAAAAACTCCTTGCGGATGGTCATGGCAGACAAAAGGCCGAACACAAAGATACAAGCCATGAACAGGTTGGCTGCCACCGGGTGGTCCACAAACCAGGTGATCATGCCGCGGCGGCCGGGCCTGACAGATGGATGTTCACTCGCAGGCGTCATATGGTTTCGGCCTCCATTGCAGCCGGTACAGGGGTGACGGTCATCCCTTCGGCAAAGTAATCCGGAGAACCGATACATACCAGGGTGTTGTCCTCGAGTCCGTCCCGGATAAACGCATGGGACTGGTTCTGGTGAATGACGGTCACCGATTTAGTATACAATTGGTCGGCATCAATTATAAGTACGGTATTCTTTTTGTATAATGCACTTCTCGGCACCTTGACCATCTCCTGTTCAGCCGGGGCGAAAAGACGGGCCTCGAGAAATGTGCCAAAGACCAAGGGACATTGGGTTCTTTGCTTTTTAAGGGCGTACGGGTCTTCAACCCGGACGGCAAGGTGCATCACCCGGGTGTGCGGATCAAACACGGCACTGGATCCGGTCACCTGCCCCTCCCAGGAAATATTGGACGGGCCGGCCGGATCAGTGAGTACCACACGCTTTTTTGCGGAATGCTTCTGCCCCGGAAAAGGGACCAGGTCAAGAAGCTCCAGGTCAACCCGGGGAACCGGCAGCATCACCAGGGCGGCTTCTGTGCTGTAGAGCAGCGCCATGCGTTCCGATGGCGACACATTATCTCCCTTTTGAGCAAAGACCTGTTTGAGGATACCGGAGAACGGGGCACGGATGGTGGTATAGTCCACATCCCGCCTGGCCTGGGCCAATGATTGCTCAGCCGCATCCAGGATCGCTTTTGCCGCCTCAATCTGCGGCGTCCTGACGGCCAGTTCTGTGGGCGCATTAAGGCCGCTTTTGCCCCAGTCCCGCCGGGCAATATCCCCCCTGGCCTGCTCCTGGAGGAATTCTACACGGGCCTGGGCCAGGTCGGCTTTGGCTTTGGCAACGGCCAGTTCGTAGGGCTTGGGGTCGATCCGGTAGAGGATTTCCCCTTTGTTGAAAAACCCCAGGGTTTGGATCACCGGGTGGGCGTGTATAATTTTGCCGGATACCTCTGAAAAAAGGTTCAGCCGGGTCATGGGTTGGGCGGTGCCCATGGCATGGACCGGCAGCAGGAGCGGTTTACGCTTCACCGTGATCACCTTGACGGGAACCGGCTTTTTTTTAGGGACCTGCCGTGTCTCCGGCGGCTTTTTCATCGACTTCATTACCCAGAGGGAGGAAAGGGCAATGAGTATGATTATAATGGGAAGTAGTTTTTTCATGGGGTTCCTGCTCCGTCGTGCTGTGATTCATATTCTGGGGCACAATATAGCAGGAACCCGTGACCGGGTCTGTTGAACTAATGTTCAAAACCGTTACAAGGTGTACCGTCAGCAACGGGTTGTCTTACAATTTGATACAAATGGCGGGATCGGACATCAACCCCAGGTGGGTTTAAACCGGGTGTTCCACATAGATATCCAGGATATTTAATATGGTCTGGACTGACTTTTCAAGGGAATCGATGGAGATCCACTCGTTCAGGCTGTGGTAGTTGTTGCCGCCGATGAAAATATTGGGGCAGGGCAGCCCCTTGGCTGAAAGCCCGGACCCATCGGTTCCGCCCCGGATCGCTTTCCAGGCAGGGGTGCAGCCGGCTCGCCTGACCGCTTCTTCCAGGGTCTGGGTGATATGGGGAAACCGGGCAATGGTATCTTTCATATTCCGGTAGGTCTGGGTCACGTCAATGGTGATGCCGGCCTCCGGGAACAGGTCGCGCATATCTGAGATGATCTGGTTGACCAGGGCCTGCTGTTCTGTCAGTGCCTGGTCGTCAAACGCCCGGAACAGGATCTTGATCACAGCCTTATCCACTTCACTGCTGACATGGTAAGGGTGGATGAACGGTTCCTTTTTCCATGTGGTCTCCGGGGCCATGTCCCTGGGGAGCCGGGCAATGATGTGGGCAGCGATTCGTGTGGCGTTGACCATGAAATCCTTGGCAGTTCCCGGGTGGGTATCCCTGCCGAATACGGTGATCACGGCATGGTCGGCACTGAAGGTTTCCTGGTAGATCTCTCCCTCCTCTCCGCCGTCCAGGGTGAAGGCAAAATCCGCATCAAACCGGTCCAGTTCAAAGTTGGCTGTTCCCCGGCCCACCTCTTCATCCGGTGTGAATGCCACCCGGATATCGCCATGGAGCTGATCGGGATTCGCATTGATATGGGCCATGGCCGTCATGATGGCGGCCACACCGCCCTTGTCATCTGCGCCGAGAAGTGTGGTGCCGTCACTGGTCACCAGCGTATGGCCGACACAGTGTTGCAAGCCCGGGCTCTTTTCAACCCGGATTACCTCTTCACCGGCCTGGGGGATATCCTGCCCGTCATAAGATTCGATGATCACGGGGGATACGTTTTTCCCGGAAACATTGGGGGCCGTGTCCATGTGCGCAATAAACCCGATTTTCGGGGTCTTGCCGTGGGCCGGGTGCCCTTCCGGAATATTTGATTTCAAGGCGGCGTAGACATAGCAGGTGTCGGTCAGGGTCACCGATTCCATGCCGATCTGTTCCAGTTCCGCCACCAGCATCTTGGCCAGGTTAAACTGCTTCTGGGAGGAGGGGGAGGTGGTTGAACCGGGATCGGACTGGGTGTCGATCCTGACGTAACGGGTGAATCGTTGGATCAGTTCCTCTTTCATCAAGGGGTATTGCCGGTCAGTTTGCTGTTCGGTCATGGTTTCTCCGTGGGGATAGTATAATTTGTGTCTTCTGTATCATGGGTGCCTGTGAAGTCACAAGGGATAACTCGATCAATGTACATAATGATTACAATTGGATACAATTTTTATATGGAGCAATCCCATGGGCTATGCTATTTTTTCATCAGTTTTAATTTAAATTCATGTGACCCGAAGATGAACCTTACAAAAAAAACAATATTACTGGTCGAAGATGATATCAGGCTGTCCGACCTGGTCAAGGAATACCTGGAAAAACAGGATTATGTCATCACCGTGGAGCACCATGGGGATGAGGCGGTAGAGCGGATACTCAAGGAGCAGCCGGACCTGGTGATCCTGGATCTCATGCTGCCGGGAAAGGACGGGCTTTCCGTATGCCGGGATGTCCGGGCATCCTACACCGGTCCGATCCTGATCCTCACGGCCCGGGAAGATGATATGGACCAGGTGGCCGGCCTGGAGCTGGGCGCAGATGACTATGTGAAAAAACCGGTGGAACCGAGAGTGCTGCTGGCCCGGATCCGGGCACTGTTCAGGCGCACGGCTGCCGCTGAAGCTGTGGCCGCCAACGACACGGAGCTCAAGACCAAATTGAGCTTCGGAGGGTTGAGTGTGGATTATAAATCCAGGAATGTGACCCTTGACAACGAACCTGTTGATCTGTCCACCACCGAATTTGATCTCTTGTGGTTGATGGCGTCCCAGAGCGGAGAGATCCTGGACCGGGAATTCATATATCAGCAGGTCAAGGGGATCGAGTATGACGGTATTGACCGGTCCATTGACGTGGCCATATCCCGCTTGAGAAAAAAGCTGCATGACAATTCCGAGCACCCTTTTCGAATCAAAACGGTGTGGGGAAGCGGATATTTGTTTGTTGAAGATGCCTGGAGTTAGGAAGCGGTTGTGAAGCGTATTTTTATAACGATCTATATTGTCATGATTATCGGTCTGCTGACCATTCCCTTTGGTATTGTTCCCATTATTGATGAAATTTTCAAAGACCAGGTCACAGAAGCGGAACGGGATCTGGCCAGGGGGACGTTTGCATTGATTGCCCAGCGCCTGGAGGGGCTTGATAAAGCCGGCCAGGATGAGGAGCTTGCCCGGATCGCACCGCTGTTCGGCTATCCGGTGACCCTGCAGGCCATGGATCAGCTGGATGTTGATCCGGAAGATATCCCGGATTTCAAGAACGGGTTGATTGTCTCCCATTCCGAAGAGGATATGCTGATCCAGCGGCTCGGAGCTTCGGACCGCGCCATGACCATGGGCGGGCCGTTTCCGGGCAACCGGATTGATGCCCAGGCCCAGTATATATTCTGGGGGCTGTTTCTCCTGTTTCTTGCCCTGCCGGCCTTTGCATGGACCTTTTTTCTCCAGCATGATCTGAAAAAAATCCAGAAAACCACGGCCCAGTTTGCGGCAGGTGACCATACGGCGCGGGTAAAGGTGTCAAGGATCTCATCCTTTTCCCAGGTGGCGGTCTCCATCAACACCATGGCCGAGCAGACCCAGAAACTCCTGGAGTCACAAAAGGATCTGAGCAACAGTGTGTCCCATGAGATCCGGACGCCCCTGGCCCGGATTAAATTCAGCCTGGAGATGATTGCCGAGTTTGTCAATACCGCCCAGCAGGGCAGCCATTACCTGTCTGAAATCGGCCGGGACGTTGAGGAGATCGAATCCCTGGTGGATGAAATGCTCACCTATGCCCGGTTTGACAGAGAGCCGGAAAAGTCGGGCGATTTGAACCGGCATGAAATGATATCCTGGCTCGATGCCATCGTTGAAACGGAACAGAAGGGGATCCGTGAAAAGGCGCTGAGCTTTGAGAAGCCCGTAGATAAAACATCCCTGATCAGCCGCTTCGAACCGGTTTACCTGGGGTGGGCCATCCGCAACCTGATCCGCAATGCGGTCAAATATGCCCGCAACCGGATCGCTGTTACCATTGAAGAGGTTGAAGGGAACCTGTTGATCCATGTGGATGATGACGGACCGGGGATCCCTGAAAGCTCCAGAGAAAAGATTTTCCAGCCCTTTTTCCGGATCGACAGCAGCCGCAGCCGCAAATCAGGCAACTACGGTCTGGGTCTGGCCATTGCCAAACGGATCAGCCGGTGGCACAAGGGCAGTATCCATGTCGGCCTTTCTCCCTGGAACGGGGCCCGGTTCACCATTACCCTTCCCATGGATCCCATGGATTCAGTCCCCGTATCTGAATAAGCGCACTACCGCTTGTAGTATTGCCGGGCCTCGGGCAGATAACTCCGGATCCCCTGGATGCGGGCTGCATCTGATGGATGGGTGCTTAAGAATGCCGGCGGTTTTTTTCCTTTTCCCTGCTGGGCCATTCTGCTCCAGAAATCAACGGCCTGGTCCGGATCATACCCGGCCATGGCCATGAAGATCAGTCCCAGGCGGTCGGCCTCTCGTTCATGCAGCCGGCTGTAAGGCAGGATCACGGCCAGGTTTGACCCAATTCCGAAGGCGGTCATGAACAGGGCCTGGGTCTCCTTGGGTTTGTCCCTGACCAGTTCAGCCAGGGCCACCTGGCCGAACTGTGCCAAAATGCCCTGGCTCATCCGCTCATTGCCATGACCGGCCACGGCATGGGCGATCTCGTGGCCAATGACCACGGCCAACCCGGTTTCATCACGGGTCAGCGGCAAAATACCGGAGTTTATCACCACCTTCCCGCCTGGCATGGCCCAGGCATTGGGTTCTTCATTCTCCACCAGGTTGAACTCCCATTGATAGTTGGAGAGGGTATGGGACATGTTGTTCATCCTGAAATAATCTTCTACAGCGGTCTGGATTTTCGTACCGACCTGCTTGACCATCCGGGCATCCCGGGTATTCTTGCTGACCGGGTTTTTGTCAAGAAACTGGTTGTACTGGGAAAAGCTCATGGCCAGCATCTGGCTCTGGGGGACCAGCTTGAGCTGGGACCTGCCGGTCACGGGAACGGTGGCACAGGCGTGCAGCAGAAATAGACAGGCCCCAAGGAGCCCGAAGAGTAGAAATTTTTTCATGATCGTGTCCTTAAACTTTCATGGGGTTACGCATACACCAGGGTGACGATGGCACCGGCTGCAAACCCGATTCCCATCCAGTTCACCCACATCAGTTTTTCCTTGAACAGGATGATGGCCAAACCAATGGCCAGGCCGACCACCCCGATACTGTTCACGCCAAAGATGATGGAGCTGTCAAACACCCTGGCGTTCAATGCATTGATAAAAAAGAATATGGATCCAAAGTTGCAGGCACCCAGCAGGACGCCTGCGACCAGTGTCCTTGAGTTGAAAAATGATGACACCGGGGCGCTTCTTGCTGCCATAACCAGGATGCCGGTCAGAAAGGCCCAGGTAAAAGAGGCACCGGTAAACAGGGCGGACTGATCCGTGGTGATGAATTCCTGCTGGGCGTATTTTATGGTGGAATCCAGGATGCCGATCCCCAGGAACAGGAGGATCGGGAGAAAGAGATATTTTCTGGATGCATGTTGGTTTTTCTTGAGTGCGGTCAGTACCAGGGCAATCAGTGCCAGGGTGATTCCAATGATTTTTAATGAATTGACCGGCTCATGGTAGAACCAGATGGAAAAAGCCATGGGGATCACCACGGACAGTCTTGTGGATACTGTTGTGGCGGCAACTCCGGCCTTCCTCGTGGAGATGCCGATCAGAAAAAACATGATGATCAGCATCACCCCGACAATAATTGACAGTGCAAACCATTCCTGGCGGTGAATGTCAAGATAGGTGATTCCCCCATGCCCGGGGCTCAGTATCAAGCCCAGGGCGGAGGCTGTCAGGTAGTTGATAATAATGGCAAAGAACAGATCAACCCTGAACCGTTCCATACTCCTGAAGATCATCAGGATGGCTGTTGTACACAGGATGCTGAATATCATGTGAATCATGAATGATCTAATTTCAATTTTTTAAGGTGGATCCAAAGGTTTTTGCATCAACTCAAAAACCGTTACCGGCTGAATATAACCCTTGATGGGCAAGGTATCAATCCTGCGGGTCGAAAAAATGTTCTTGATTCTGGATTGGGTGTGTTGGCTGATGAGGATCCGGGTTCCGAATTTTTTATTCAAGGGTTCGATCCGCTTGCCCAGGTTCACTTCAGAGCCGTGGACGGTGAAATCCTTAAATGTTCGGCCGCCGATATCCCCGGCCTGCATCATGCCGCTGTTGATACCGATCCGGATATCCACCTTGGGAAAATGCTGCTGTGCATCCTCTTTTTGATACACCTGGAGCTGCTGCTCAATGTCCAGTGCTGTCCGGCACGCCAGGGCCGCGTGATCGGGAAGGGCCCGGGGGATGCCCCAGACCGCCATGATACCGTCGCCGATTATTTTATCAATATGCCCGCTGCTGCGGATAATGATATCTGAAAACGCACCCAGGTATCGGCTCAAAAGATCAATCAGCTCCTGGTGGTTCAGGGTGCGGGTCAATTCTGAGAAATTCTTGATGTCCAGGAACAATACCGTGGCATCCACGGGCCGCGCCAGCAGGTCTGTGCTATCTTCCGTGAGCATATGATCGATAAATGCCGGGCCCAGGTATTTTGAGAACAGGGTGCGCATCAGTGCTTTTTCCCGGGTGACCCTTTGATAGGTATAGATCAGGGAGGATAGATAAAGCATGGTGGTGGGTATCAGGATCCAGGCGGGTTCAAGCCACAGATCATACGCCTGGAACAACATCGTATCCAGTCCGAGTGCTGCCCCTGAAGCGAGCACAAAGGCCAGCGCAGCACCGGACAGGGGCAGAAAAAAGAAGGACAGGGACAAGGAGAAGAAAAGGGCAGCCATACCGGCCACGAGAGCAGCCGTGGATTTTTTAATAAAGCGGCCGGATAGAAAACCGGCGGCAATGTTGGCCTGGATTTCAACCCCGGCCATGTGTTTGTCCCCAAAACGGACATGGGGGGTGGGGTAATGGTCCGGCTGCCGCGTGGTCGGGTCTGCACTGCTCCGGGTATTGAATCCGACCAGAATCAGTGCATCCTTGAAAAATGCATCTTTAAAATAGCGTGCCGGGTCCAGTGCCTGGTAATAATGGACCGTGGGGAACGATCCAGACGGGCCGTGAAATCGGATCAGTGCGGTGGAAGAGGGTGTGGCAAGTTTATTGATCCGGTTTCCTTCAGCCCGAAGGGCGTGCGCCCGTGCAGCCGTGTATCCCAGATTGTTCCTGCCGTGATGGGTTAAAAAATAGCGCCTGAGCAAACCATCCGGGTCCAGGGGCATGGTATCCACACCGATGCCTGAGGCGGCCTGCTGAAATCTCTGTATGGGAGGAATTTCCAGGATGGATGTATGGGTGTTGGAATCCAGGATTTCCATACCTGAGGCCAGCACCACATTGCCGTGGGACATCATACTGCGGCTGAATTGTTCATCCTCCTCCGGGGCCGGAGAGGGCTCGGAAAACAGGATGTCAAATGCAATGGTCTTTGCCCCGGCGGTATGGAGTGCATCCACCAGCCGGGCATGGACTGATCTTGGCCAGGGCCATTGGGTGCTGAGCGCCTGGAAAGAGGGCTCATCAATGGCCACGATAATGATCCGGTCACTGATGGGGGCAGGGGGCTGCAGTCCGACCTGGCCATCGTAAACCCACCGGTTGACCTGGGAACCCATGGGGGAGGCAGCCAGAATCAAACCGGCAACGAGCCCAAAGAAGATGAAGGCAGGCCGTTTCAGCATACCGGGGGGATGACGGCCATTACGCGCATCATGACCCATATCTGTCTGTATGGTATTGTCCATGAATCCCGTGGCGGGCCGGCTAAAAATTAAACCGGGCCATCAGCATATAAAACCGTTCCGGAATAATTCCGGCCGCATCAGACAAGGGGGTGCCGTTAAAATGGGTGTTAAACAGGTTATTCACCTCAAACCTCAATGTGCCGACTTTTCCCGGGAGTTCATACTCGATAAAGGATGCGGCGATCCAGAAGTCTTCATCCGCCATGGCCGGGGCATCATAATCCGTATCATAGTGGCTGATTCCTGCGGAAATGGTCAGGCCGGAGGCCATGCCCTTGGTCAACCGGGCCCATGCCCACTGGTTTTTTCCCTCAACCTGGGGGGTAACCTGGTCCCGGTCAATTTCAAGCATGGCAAACCCTGCGGCAAGACCCATATCGTCCAGCAGCAGTTGGTTCAGGGCAAATTCCAGGCCCTTGTATCGGTTTTCCCATCGTTTCATGACACCGCCGGGGGTCTCAAGGGTCTTATATTCATATTCCGGGGTGTTGAGAAAACACCTGCCCCAGAACATGCCGGTTCCCCATTCCACTTCATAGCTCAGGGCAGCCTCCTCAATGACCGCCCCCTCAAAGAACGTGGGCAGGAGATGCCCGGCCACATCAATGGCGTCGATGCGTTCGACCGATTCAAAGGGTTCCAGATACCGGAACCAGGACAGGCGGACCGTCTGGACAGGGTCCGGCCGGTATATGAGGCCGAACCTGGGGTTGATATAGGTATCCGACCATTTGAGGTTTTCAAGGCTGTTGACATTGCGGATCTCATCCACATACAGGGCTGCCTCAACGGTCAATGAATCACTGGGGTTCCAGGTGTCCTGAACATATACGGAGTGGTGGTTCTTCACCCGTGAGGACTGGATCAGGTTGTAGTTATACTCGGTAAAGGCATAGGCCGGAATCGGCTCGAGATCCCAGTAAAAGTCCATGCGGGCACCTTCCTCGAGCTGATAGTCCCGGTCGCTTTCATAGATGAATCCGCCCCAGGATACCTGGTGCCTTCCCAGGGTGGATACCTGCATGGCCTGTATGGCGGTATAGGGATCCTCCAGCCATTCATCCCGGTCATAGCTGTATACGACGTCAAAGACATAGGGGAAAACAGCGGCTGTGCCTATTCCCGAGAGGTGATTTTCAACCCGTTTCTTGTGCTTGAACTCCCGCTTGATATGAAAAAAGAGGTCAGAGGCAGCGGACAGGTGCCGCATATATCCCAGACCCACGTCGGCAAATCTGGATCCGCCGGTTTTACCCGGATCGGGAACGGCATCCCACGAGGTCCTTGAGGAGAGATCCCCGGTGTCGGTATCCAGGTAGTGCATGTTCAAAGAGAGGGTATCCCGGTGGCTGATATCCCATTTAAAAGAGGATTCAAACAGGGTACTCTCTTCCCGGTCATGGGCCTGCCATCCATCATAATCAAAGGTTTCTATCTTGAATGAATACGAGGTGTTCAGGTGGGGAAGTGCCCCGTGAATCTCCAACTCTTTGTCCAGGTAACCGTTGTTTCCGGCATATGCGGCCAGGGTGCCCCCGATGTCCGGTTTTTCAAGAAATGAGGTGTAATCATTAAACGTGTTCAGGGTGTTCAGGTTGGCCGGCTGCATGAGAAATGCCCTGAGCCGGGCACTTCTGGCCGGGTAGCTGTTGTATCCCTGAAGGTACTCCAATTGTCCTGCCAGAAAGTTATGTGCCGCGAAATTGGTGGTATCCTGCTTCAGGGATGCCATGGCCTTGAGCTGCCCCCATTCAGATACACCGAGCTGCTTGTAGGTCAGTGCCAGGTTGACGTTCTTGACGGCCAGATCACGATCCATGAGCATGCGGGAACGGTATACGGCACGGTTATCATTGAGGGAAACAGCGGTTTCCATGGCGTGAATCGATTCATGGTGCCGGTTCAGGTCCCGGAAAATATGAGACCGGTACAGGTGTGGTGTGGGGTCATTGGTGTCCAGTCTGGCAGCCAGCTCCAGGATATCCAGTGCCTGTTCAAACCGCTTTGATTCATACAGCATCTTTGCCCAGTAGCTCAGGAACAGGGAACGCTGGGGTTCCAGTAAGACGGCAGTGGTTATCTGCTCAAATGCCTTTTGGACATTTCCTTGTCGCATGAAGGCCAGGGCCAGCCCCAGGTGCGGTTCGCCAGACAGATGGTTCGAGCGGACCGCCCGTTCAAACATGGGGACCGAAGCGTCGGTGTTCAATGTGGCCAGAAGCAAAAACCCTTTCAGGGTCAACGCTTCGGCATGGCCCGGGTGCTGTTCCAGTATGAAATCCACCTGCGAACGGGATCGCTCGGTTTCGTCTATTGCAAAGTAAAGTCTTGCCAGGTTGAGTTGCGCAGCAGTGTATCCCGGGTTGAGAGATAATGCAGTTTGTGTGGAGGCCATGGCCGCATCAAGCTTGAGCCGGCCCTGCAGGAGATAGGCATGAATGAGATGGGCTGCTGGATTGTCCGGGTCCATCTCCAGTGCCGATTGGATATCCTGCATGGCACGGCCGCTGTCATTGACAATCAGCCGGATCAGCCCGGATAAGCACAGCGCCAACGGTTTTTCAGGGTGGCCGGATTCAATTTTCCCCAATTGCTCAAGCGCAGTCAGATATTGGCGTTCATCGATCAGGGACGCAGCATGCCCCAGCTCACGGGCCATGGCCGTATCTTCAAGCAGGGTATCCACAACCGGAACCGCAGATATGGTCCACTGGACCGCATGTTCCGGCCGGATCAGGATGGTTTTGGAAAGGGGTAAACCGGGTGCGGCAACCACCTGCTCCAGCGCATTGATAATCATACTGCCCTGGTTGTTTTTCGCCAGAACCCGGCCCTCCAGAACAGAGATCAGGGTTTGATTTTCCGGACGGATATCGATATCAAGCTCTGTTCCCCTGATACTCGTGGATACATAGGGGGTATGGATATCAATATTCTGGTTCCGGTTTTTATTCCTCAACCACAGCCGCCCTTTATCAAGAATGTAAATCGATTCTGCTTCAGGTGTGTTCCCGTTTCCGGATGCAGGGATGAGCCAGGCAGCACTGGGGTCCACCTGTTTGATGATCAATCGGGTATTTTTTCCGATATGGATCATGGATTCATCCGCCATGATCAGGGCAGCCCATCCGTCATGCCCGGTCCGGAGCATATCGCCGGGCCGGATATCCATGCCCGGGGTGGCGCTTTTCCAGTCCGGGATGTTCTGGGCTTTAACATCCACTTGCCCTTGAATTTTTAGGATACGACCGCCTGAAGGGATCTGATTCTGTCCCTGGGCAGGGATAACGCACAACATTAAAACGGATGCGGCCACGCACAACATGACAAAAAAACGGATGAAATGTTTCATGGGATATCCTGTACATGTGTAATGTTCAGTTTTTTCATTCGATAGCTAAAGGTTTTTCGATTCATTGACAGCTGTCTGGCAGCAGCAGCGATATTCCAGCGCCCGGTACCGGGATACCGGGTCTCTGACAGTGCTGCTATAAAACGGTCCCGTTCAGGATCCAATGAAGATGGAAGGTCCTTGGGGGGGGCTGGATCAGCAACTATTGTTTCGGGCATGGCAGTGGGAGCACTCCTGAGCCAGACCGGGAGATCAGACAGCGTAATCTCATCCCGGTCGCAGACGGCCAGTGCGGCCATGATTGCCTGCTCAAGCTGCCTGACGTTTCCGGGCCAGGTATAATTGACCAGAAGCGCCATGGTATCGGGTGATATGGTGGGCGGCCGATCCTTAGCAGGGCTGAACTTATCAATAAAATAGCGGACCAGGAGCGGGATGTCCATTTGCCGCCGGTGCAGCAGCGGCATATGGATCTCCAGGCCGCACAGCCTGTAATACAGGTCTTTCCGGAAATGTCCTGATTTGACTTGTGTGTTGAGGTCCTTGTTGGTGGCGGCAATGATACGGGCATCATAGGGGATCTCTTTTTCCGAGCCCACGGGCATGATGGTCATTTCCTGGAGTGCCCTGAGGATTTTTGCCTGGCAGGTCAGGCTCATCTCCCCGATTTCATCAAGGAACAGGGTGCCGCCCGAGGCCGCGGCAAACTTACCCTTCCGGTCAGCACTGGCACCGCTGAAGGCGCCTTTGACATGACCGAACAATTCGCTTTCCAACAGGTTCTCAGGAAGGGCGGCGCAATTGATACTGACAAACGGTCCCTTTTTACCGGCAGTACTTTCATGGATTTTTCTTGCGGCCAATTCCTTGCCGGTCCCGGTTTCACCGTAGATCAGGACAGGTACCCTGGATCTTCCCGCCTTCATTGCCAGGTGAAGAACGTCCTGAATACAGGGACTCATTCCCACAATCGTGGTTTGCTGCTTTTTAACCGATTTTTTCTTTGGCATGCCGGCACGCTCCTTTTCCATGGGTAGAATGGAAAGTGCCGATGCATACATGATGCCGATCATGGCCATGAGCGTTTCCCAGCTATCCGGGAATGATCCGCCTCCTGCATGGTTCAAAATGTTGACCGCCCCGTATGGCGTTCCCTGAAAGATCATGGGCGCAGAGATCATGGAGCGGGTCCTGAAATTGATCTCTTCATCCATCCGGGCATTGTGGCGCGGGCTGTTTTGGGTATCATTTACGGTCAGGGTGCGGCCGGACTGCACCGACGCGCCGGTCACCCCTTCACCCAGATCCAGGGAAAAGCGGTTCAAATGCTCTGGGCTGATATTGGTGCCGTATTCAGCATAGAGCCTGTTATCCGGCATCAGCCGCCATATGGATGCTTCCCTGGCCCCAGACGCCCGGGTCAATCGTTTACAGAACTCGGCATTAAACCCGGGGCTCCCGATAGGACCGGCCTGTGGTTCTGTAAACAGGGACAGCAGTTCTTGAACAGGTTGTGATGTCATGGGGTTTCCTAATCGTATGATTTCATGTAGCATACCTCGTTTTTTAAGATCAACTCTTTTTCCGCTTTTTCCACTTTTCTTTCCGCTTTTTCCGCTTTTTCCACAATTGCAACGGCTTTACTGTATTTCCACGACCTGCCAGTGCACCGGAAATCGCGGCTTGAAATGATACGTGGAGAGTAAATCCAATGAATTAAGCGGGTTGAGCGAAACGCCTCTTGGGATCCCATGCCTGGGGATGCCACTGGCATGTATATTGTAATCCCTGCTGTTCAATCACAGACACACAGGGGGGGAGTTCACTTGAATACACATAGATTGATTCAGGCAATCCGGATCTTTTTAGGAATCATTATCATTAGCATCATTGGGGGACCATCAATACTTATCGCAGCGCCGGTGTATCAATGGCACACATACATGGGCGGGGCATCGGACGAAAAGATTGAGTGCATGGTCATTGACGGCAGCGGTAACCTGTATGTGGCAGGGTATACCTATTCCGACTGGGGCGGCAGCCCGGTCCGGGCCTATACCGGTTCCAAGGATGCATTCGTGGCCAAATACAGCTCCGGCGGCACCATGCTCTGGCACACCTTTCTAGGGTCTTCGGACAAGGATGAGGCATACGGCATCGTGCTGGATGCCTCAAACAATGTCTATATCACCGGTTATTCCAAGTCCTCTTGGGGAACGCCTGTATCCCCCCATTCGGGGAATGAGGATGCATTTGCGGCCAAAATAAGTTCGAGCGGTGCACTGGTATGGAATACGTTCTTGGGCGGGGGCATGGATGACAGGGGGTATGGCATCACAATCGATTCTGCGGGAAATCTTTATGCCACCGGATACGCTTACTCTACCTGGGGGACACCCGTCAATGCACATACCGGCGGTTTTTCAGATATTTTCCTGGCGAGACTCAACAATTCTGGCGCGGTGCAGTGGCACACTTTCCAGGGCGGTCCGGAAGACAGCCTGAATTTTACCGGGTTTGATATGGGATTTTACCTGGCCCTTGACGGAGACGGTAATATTTATGTGGCCGGCCAGGGTACTCACTGGGGAAACCCCATTGCAAACGGCGGATACAAGGATATTGTCCTGTTGAAATTCAATCCGTCCGGGGGTTACCAGTGGCATACCTTCATGGGCAACCAGCAGTCTTTTGATCAACCCGGCGGAATAGCCATCTCATCGGACGGGTATGTTTTTGTCACCGGGGCAAGTTTCGGCAACTGGGGAAACCCGGTGACCGATTACTCCATTATAGGGGCAGGCGGTGATAACGCAGTGGTGGTGAAACTGGACACCGACGGCAACCGGGTGTGGAACACATTTACCGGAGCCGGGAGTACCTCATCCGGCATTGTGCTGGCCGGTGCCGGTATTTATATCGGAGGATCGACCGGTGATTCCCGGTGGGGAGTCAGTGAATATAAAACTGCGACATATATGGCCAAATTCAACAGCTCCGGTGCATTTCAGTACAAGGATGTCCAGGAAGGGGTGACCTCACGGGAGGCCGGTCATGCATTTGCCTGGGACGGGAACCAGGGGATGGTGGTAGCCGGACATGCGGAATCCTCCTTCGGTGCCCCGCTTGCGTCCTACACCAGCGGTTATGACGGTATTATCGTCCGCTGGAACGAAACCATTGACTTTGATTCGCTGACTGTAACCTATCCCAATACCGAGGATGTGACCACCAGCACCCCCATCGAGATCACCTGGACGTCAACGGGAAATATACCGGATGTCAGGCTGGAATATACGCTGAATGATGGATGGATATGGCAGGAGATCACGTCGTCGACCCCCAACGACGGAAGCTATGAATGGACCACTCCGAAATCCGATACCACTCTTTTCAGGGTGCGGATCAGTGACGCGGCAGATGGTGATCCCAATGATATCAGTGATAAAGCCGTAGATTTGTATAATCCGCCCTCTCTGACCATTTATGAACCCCTTGGCGGAGAACGGTTCGATTGCGGTGCCTCCGTATGGGTTGAGTGGTCCTCGGCCTGGAACAGGTATGAGGATCTTTTCCTGACCGTGTATATCGACTTGTCCATCGATGATGGCACAACCTGGCACCCCCAGGGTAGCCGGGGAAGTTGTAATGCAGGGCAACACTATTCTTTCCATTTTTATGCGCCGGAAGAAATGTACAGCCGGATGTGCCGCGTCCGGGTCAGGAACTGGGACCACTCGGTATTCAAAGTCAGCGAAAGTTTCACTATTGGCCGGCCCAAAACCATCACCCCGATCCTTCTTCTGCTGATGGATCAGGATTGATGGACAAGGCGGAGAGGGCAAGGAAATTGGAATGGAAAGGGGACTTTCACGTGAAGCGTAAAATTCTGATTCTGACTTTATTTTGTATAATGATTTATCTGGTATTCCGAGCTCAATCCTATGCAGGCATGGTATGGGAAATCGAGCCCAATGATTCAACCGCCAGTGCCCAGGAACTTCTCACGGGCCTTATGGGCCAATACCTCTATGGAGATATCAATGTCGAGGGAGACCACGACTGGTACAGGATTGGTAATGTTTCGGAGCAAAGCCTTGTATTTGCCTATATGAACAAATTCAGGGAGCCCATACAACCCAATATCCGTGTGCATGTGAAAACCACTATGGTGGTTGAGTGGGGATACCATGTCGTGGCAGGGCAGGTCATTTCTGAACCCGGGGACCTGTATTTTGAATTGGCTGATATGGGGGACAACGGGATTACAAGAAATAGTTACTATTTCTCACAGGTGGTGGTGGACGGGGGAGACAATAACCCGGAAATCGAGGCCAATGATGACATCACCCACGCGACACCAGTGTCGGCGGGGGTGATGACAGGGACGTGTCTTGGAAATGATATCGATATATTCGCGTTTCAGGGGCAAAAGTGGGCGGATATCTTGGTGATTACCGACAATGACCCGGACAGGGACGGTAAATGCTTCCAATCAAGGGTCACCCTGCTGGATGCTTCCGGAAGTGAGCTTGCCATCCATGATAATGGGGGGTATCTGCAGCAGTATAATTGGACAGCCACGTTTGGTTACATCTATCTTGAGGCCGGTACCTATTATGTAAAGATCACCCGTGGACAATACAGTGAAGATGATGACTACCGGTTCGCAGTGACGGTAGGTGGTGCCGCAGTGGCAAAGAAACGGGTAAAAAAATTCAATGCAGCACCGATTACACTCCTTTTAAACTAGAAGGTGATCGGCGCTGCATGTCTTGGTTCAGGCGGTTTCGTCGGTAAAAGTCCGGGCGGCCAGTTCCTTGTCCATCATCAGCAGACCCTGGCCTTCACCGTTGATCAGTTTGAGTTTGCTCAACAGGGTATCCATGGTGGCCTCCTCTTCAACCTGCTCATCCACGAACCAGTTCAGGAAGCTGCGGGCGGCATGGTCTTTCTCTTCGATGGCCGTATCCATGAGTTGGTTGATCAGGCTGGTGACGTGCTGCTCATGCTCCAGGGCCAGTTTGAACACCTCAACAGGGGAGTCAAAATCGGTTTTGGGTGCGTCGATTTTCTGGAGCATTACCCGGCCGCCGCGCTCGTTGAGGAAATGATAGAGCTTCATGGCGTGGGTGTGCTCCTCCTGGGCCTGGACAATAAAGAAGTTTTCAAACCCGTCCAGCCCTTCCGAGCTTAGATAAGCGGCCATGGACAGGTAGTAGAATTCACTGAACAGTTCTGCATTGATCTGGTTGTTGATGGCATCCTGCAGTTTATCTGAAATCATACTCACCTCCGGTATTTTAAAATTGGAGTTATTTGTTTGTACACATTGTCATCAATATAAGCCTGAATCCTGTGATGACAATAAAAAATCGCCTAATACTGTCCGGTACGCAGGAGCACCAGGGTGCAGGCCTCCACCACCTTGATCCCGTTGGATTCAAGCCGTTCATATGCGGGTTTGTTTTCCGAACCCGGATTAAAAATCACCCGTTTGGGTGCTTTGGCGATAATATCATCCAGCACTTCATCCTGACGCTGGGGGGCCAGGTACATGGTCACGGTATCCAGGTCTTCCGGTATCTCATTTATCGTTTTAAATACCTGCTTCTCCAGGATGGTGTCATGTCCGGGGGCCACCGGAATGGGGGTGTGGTGATGTTCTTCCAGCATCTTCATGGCCTTGTTGGAATAGCGGTCCTCTTTGGGGCTGGCACCGATAACGGCAACGGTTTCCATGTCGATCTCCTTATTGTTCTGAAAAGTGTTGATCAAGAGCCGCCATTTTGACATATTGTAAGGCCGGTTTCAACCGGAGAATCCGTTGAATTATCCGGCTTGAAATTATGAATCAGTGCCTTACGTTTAAACCAGTTCATGATCAAAAAAAATGAAGGATGCAAAGAGTTATGGGACGCTTCAATCTGGTATCGGAATTTAGCCCCACCGGGGATCAGCCCAAGGCCATCGACTACCTCACTCAAGGGGTGATGGCCGGAGAGCCTCACCAGGTTTTGCTGGGTGTCACCGGGTCGGGCAAGACCTTTACCATGGCCAATATTATTGCCCGGGTTGAAAAACCCAGTATGATCATCGCCCCGAATAAAACCCTGGCGGCCCAGCTGTATAATGAGTTTAAGGTGCTGTTTCCGGATAATTGCGTGGAATATTTTGTATCCTACTATGATTATTACCAGCCTGAAGCCTATATTCCCTCCAGTGATACCTACATCCAGAAGGATTCCTCCATCAACGAGGTGATCGATAAAATGCGGCATTCCGCCACCCGGTCGGTTCTCTCCAGGAATGATGTGATCGTGGTGGCCAGTGTGTCCTGTATTTACGGCCTGGGTGCGCCTGAAGACTACCTGGACCTGAGGGTGCCTTTGAAGGTGGATATGGAGATTTCCCGTGAGACACTGCTCCAGAAGCTGGTCAGTATCCAGTACACCCGGAACGATACCGATTTCCACAGGGGGGTATTCCGGGTACGGGGAGACCGGGTGGAGATCTTCCCGGCTTATGAAGAGGACAAGGGTGTGAGGGTGGACTTTTTCGGGGACACCATTGAATCCATTTCCGAGATTGACCCGTTAAAGGGTGATGTCATCCACAGTTTTGACCAGATGGCGATCTATCCGGCCTCCCACTATGTGGTCAAAAACCAGACCCGGGAGCGGGCGGTGGAGGGCATCGGGATTGAACTCAAGGACCGCATCGCCTGGTTCCATGAGAACAATAAACTGATCGAGGCCCAGCGCATCGAGGAGCGGACCCGGTATGATCTGGAGATGCTCAACGAGATCGGATACTGCAACGGGATTGAGAACTACTCCCGCCACCTGACAGGGCGGTCACCGGGCGAACCGCCGCCGACACTGCTGGACTATTTCCAGGATGAGTTCCTCCTGTTTTTTGACGAAAGCCATATCTCGGTATCCCAGCTCGGCGCCATGTACAAGGCGGACCGCTCCAGGAAGGAAACCCTGGTACAGCACGGCTTCCGTCTGCCCTCTGCCGTGGATAACCGGCCGCTGCAGTTTGAGGAGTTCAGCCGGCGGGTGCCCCAGATCATATACGTGTCCGCCACCCCGGCGGATTATGAAATGGAACAGGCCGGCCCCCGGGTGGCCGAGCAGATTGTCCGGCCTACCGGTCTGATCGATCCCGAGATCGAGATCCGGGATGCCCGGGCCCAGGTGGATGACCTGTACGATGAGATCATGAAGCGGGTGGGTGCGGATGAGCGGGTGCTGGTCACGACCCTGACCAAACGCATGGCTGAAGACCTGACCGATTACTATGCCGATCTCGGCGTCAAAGTGAAATACCTGCACTCCGACATCGGTACGGTGGAACG
>QZLA01000114.1 GCA_004796375.1 Desulfobacteraceae bacterium | reverse complement strand
CGGTTACACTTTGAAAAATTTTTCCAAAAACCTTAGCTTATTTGCTCATATTCCTTAGATTACGTGCCGCGTTACATCTAACAATAGGATATTATTTCATAACTTCAGTAATTATCCATATCATCAACGGATCGCTATACGTACTCTTTAAATTTAAAGGAGATACCCATGATGTTTAACACAATCAAGTCCAAGCTCCTTGCTGGGGGAACCGCACTCATCATTTTACCGATGATCATTACAGGCTACCTGTCATACTCCAAATCGTACTCCGCCTTTTTGAACCAGTCCATGCAGACCGCAGAAGGCACGGCCAGGGATCTTGCCGAAACGACCAATAAGGCCATTTCAGGAGATGTCTATCTGGCATCTGCCATGGCTTCGCAAAAATTGATCGTGGATATAGCCGCGGCTGTCAATGAGAAGGGTGCCGATGCCGTCAGTGATGATATCGCCATTGTATTTAACGACCTGAAAAACCAGTTTGGGAAACTGGACAATCACTATCAGGGAATCTTTATCGCAGGAACGGATGGGATCCTGTTCACCGGAATCCTCGACAGTGGTAAGGAGTATAAAGGATCCAACATCTCCAAGAGAGCCTACTTTAATGAGGCCCGCCAGACAGGAAAAACCGTGGTCAGTGAAGTGGTAAAATCAAAAAGCACCGGGAAACTCATTGTTGTGGCCTGTGCACCGATTTTTTCAAAGGACAAGCGTTTTGTAGGTGCTTTGGGACTGGTCATCCGTGCTGAATTTTTTATCGACCTGGTTGCAACCCGGAAAATTGGCGAGACCGGTTACGGGTACATGATCAATAATAAGGGCATCATCATTGCCCACCCCAACAGGGAACACCTGCTCACGCTCGATGTCACCAGTATTGAATCCATGAAAGAAATCAACACAAAAATGATCAATGGTAATGCCGGCGTAGAGAGGTATACCTTCAAGGGTGTGGACAAAATCGCCGGTTTCGCTCCGGTGGCTTTTAACGGCTGGTCTATCTGTGCAACACAGAATGAAGAGGAATTCCTGCAGGCCACCAATCAGATCAGGAACTACAGCATCGTGTTCATCATCATTGCAGGTACATTGGGATTGTTCCTGATTTTCCTGATGGCAAGGTCCATTCTTATACCGCTTCAGGCTGCGATTGACGGACTTACAGATATCTCTCAGGGGGATGGGGACCTGACCAAACGGTTAGCGGTGAAAACAGGGGATGAGGTCGGGGAATTGTCAAACGCATTCAATGCCTTTATTGATCAATTGCAGGGTATGATCCGGGAGATCACCGAGGGTATGGTCACATTGACCGCGTCCTCTACGGAGCTGTCAGCCATTTCAAGTGAAATGTCCGCAAGCTCAGGCAGCACCTCTGAAAAATCCAGTTCGGTTGCAGCGGCTTCAGAAGAGATGTCCACCAACATGAATTCCGTGTCTGCGGCCATGGAGGAATCTACAGCAAACACCCACATGGTTGTTTCTGCGGTCGAAGAGATGAACGCCACCATTACTGAAATTGCCAAAAACACCGAGAATGCAAGGGGTATAACAGACAGCGCGGTCAGCAAAACCGCAGGCGCTTCCAAACAGGTCAATGAACTCGGGGCGGCAGCAAGTAAAATTTCAAAGGTGGTAGATACCATTACCGACATTTCGGAACAGGTGAACCTCCTGGCGCTCAATGCGACCATCGAGGCGGCAAGGGCAGGTGAAGCCGGTAAGGGGTTTGCGGTTGTTGCCAATGAGATCAAAGACCTGGCAAACCAGACAGCAGATGCTTCAAATGAAATTAAAGCACAGATCACGGGAATCCAATCCTCCACTGACGGAACAGTGGAACAGATATCTGATATTTCAGATGTGGTGACCGAAATCAATGATATTGTCTCAACCATTGCCACGGCTGTGGAGGAGCAATCCGCTACCACGCAGGAGATCAGCCAGAACATGAACCAGGCATCTCTCGGGATTCAGGAAGTCAATGAAAATGTCAGTCAATGCTCTACAGTAGCGTCGGAAATCAGCAAAGACATCACCGATGTCAATCAATCATCCGGCGACATGGCCGATAAAAGTGAACAGGTCAAAACCAGTGCAGAGGAGCTTTCAAAACTTTCTGAACAGTTAAATCGACTGGTCGGCAAGTTTATCATATAGATCCTCGCACCACTGCATCCTTATTCTGAATGCTTTACATAGGCCGTAAACAGGCTGAGGCGTCAGTTTGCCGTGTCATGAACTCAGGCTATGTGTGAACCCTGCTTTAATGAATCTTTTATGCAGAGATAGTATGAGCCCCCAGGGCCTTCATCAGGTCATCAATTAACATGGGCTTATAAAAATAGTAGCCTTGGATTCTTCGACAGCCGTTTTCTTTTAGAAAATCAAGCTGTTCAGCAGTTTCTACACCTTCGGCCACCACCTCGAAATTCAAACTTTCGGCCATCTGGATAATGGTCCTGCTGATAGCGGCATCATTGGCGTTTTCAGGCAGATCCCTGACAAATGCCCGGTCAATTTTTATTTCAGTCAGAGGAAACTGTTTCAGCGCACTCAGCGATGAATACCCGGTTCCGAAATCATCCATTGACAGTTTGATTCCCATGGCATTGATCTTTTCCATGATGGCAATAGCCTGCTTGGTATTCTGCATGGGAATGCTTTCGGTGATCTCAAAACACAGCTTTAAGGGGTCAAATCCGGTTTGTTCCAGTTTATCCTCGATTTTTCGGAGCAGATCCAGATCGTTGAACTGTTTGCTGGACAGGTTGATCGCCATTGAAATGTCATTGAATCCGGCTTGATGGATACTGCCGATGTCATGCATGGTTCTTTCCATGAGCCACTCCCCAATGGGAATAATCAGGTTATTCTCCTCTGCTATGGGAATAAACTCCATGGGGCTCACGGCCCTTTCATCCACCGTCCATCTCAGCAGAGCTTCAACACTGTAAATTCTATGGTTATCGGTATCAACCTTTGGCTGGTACATGACATAAAAGCAGGCGTAATCAGATACGGATCGACGCATTTCATTTTCCAGATGAGTCTTTCTCAGCATTTTATCCTTCAGTGTCTGCTTGAACATAAAGGCCTGCTGCTTGCCGTACTTCTTGGCTTCATACAACGCCATATCCGCATTTTTTTCCAGGGTAACGATATCATCACCGTCATCCGGATAAACAGCCAACCCGATACTTACAGAGGAATACACCTCTTCTTCGAAAATGGTCAGCGGTGTTTCAAAAAGGCTGATGATCCGGTTGGAGAAATCAATGACATGCCGGCTGTCCGTCACATTGTTCAATACAATGACAAATTCGTCGCCGCCATACCGGGCAAAGGTGTCTGTCTCCCGACAGACGGACTTGATCCGATCCTTGACCCTGCAAAGGAATTCGTCACCAAAGGGGTGCCCATACGAGTCATTAATATTTTTAAAATTATCAATATCCATGTACAACAGTGCGAGCTTGCTGTTATTCCGTTTGGCGTTTCTCAATGCCACTTTGATCCGGTCATAAAGCAGGGTCCGGTTTGGCAGTTTGGTGAGCGGGTCATGATATGCCAGGAACTGGAGCTGTTCTTCCTTGTTCTTCTTTTCTGAAACATCATGGAACAAAGAGATGAAATTGGTAATTTCACCGGAGGAATCTGTTATGGAAGATATGGACAGCCACTCCGGATATGCGCTTCCGTCTTTCCTTCGATTCCAGATCTCCCCGCTCCACTGTCCTTTCTCCAGCAAGTCACGCCACATCTCCTGATAAAACGCATCATCATGCCGGTCCGACTTCAGGATTCTCGGGTTCTGACCAACCGCTTCCGCCCCGCTGTAGCCGGTAATATCGCAGAACGCCTGATTCACTCGCTGGATTGTGCCATTTTTATCCGTTATGGCGATCCCTTCTATGGTATTGGTAAATACACTCTCCGTTAAAAGCAGTGCCTCTTCATATCTTTTCCGCTGTGTGACATCCCGGTCAATACCCCGGTAGCCCAGGAGCTCATCCGCATCATCAAAAAACGGGATTCCACTGGTTTCCAGGATTACAAGGTGCCCGTTCTTGTGCCGGTTGGTATTCTCCAGGCTTGAAAACGGCTGCCTGGATTCAATGATCCCGGTAAACACCTTTGATATCCTATCTTTCTCGGTATCCGGCATCAGGTCAAACGGGGTCTTGCCAATGATCTCTTCCGGGGTATACCCCAGTATTGCATGTATCCTGGGGCTGACATAGGTATAGACGCCCTGGGCATTCACTTCCCAGATCCAGTCGCTGGTTGTTTCGACCAAAGACCTGAACCGCTCTTCACTTTCTCGCGTTTCTTTCTGGGCAATTTCCAATTGAACGATTTTTTGTTCAAGGTCGAGAGCGTATTCCCTGATGGTGGTGGCCATGTCGTTAAATGCCGTACCTAATGTCTTAAATTCATCACCGGTTCGAACATCTATCTCAATGTCGAATTCGCGTGCCTGGATGCTCTCAGCAGCCGCCGTCAGGTGCCTGATGGGAGATGAAAACCGCTCTGCCAGGTATAGCGACAGGAAAAAGATAATTGCTGCCGTTATAACCCCGCTGAATATGATCAGAATGAGAAGGGTCCTTAAAAACTCAAATGCTTCTGTTTTATCGATCTCGGCAATTACGGCCCACGTGGTTCCCATGATATCAATTGGCGAGTATGATGACAAAACCGTCACGTCCCTGTAGTCGACCAGTTCCTGTTGACTGGAAAACCCGTTCAGTGCATTTCTCACGGCAATGGTGTCAACCCTGTGGGTGTCCGGAGACCTGAATGACTGATCAACGGAATACTGCTCCGGCAGCAGGTAGGAGTCAGACCGCATCAGAAGGTCCGGTCCAACAAGATATACATCAAGGCTCTCAGCCATGCCCCGGCTGGTCTGCATAATCCGGTTCATCTCTTCATAGGACAGTTTAAGGGCGACAATCATCTCGACCTGATGATGCCCGGTTTTCAGCGGTGCGCCGATATAAGCAAACGGCCGGCTGCGATCATCCGTCAGAGAGAAATCAACAAACGCCCTGTCCTGGGTGTCCATGATCTTGAGATAGAGCTTGCTCAAACCCGAATCCTTGTCATCCAGGCGGACCTGTTCAACCGAATCATCGTCTATAGCTGAAAAAAAGATCCGGCCCTGGGGGGATATCAAATACAGATTTTGATATCCGTAAGATTCCAAGTAGTTTAAAAAGTAATCCGTATCTTTCTTTTCAGATCTCGGATCGATCACTTCCCGCAATGCCAGATGGGAAAACAGGTAATAGGTTGTTCCCAGGATGTGCAGCGTATCATGGATACTGATTTCAGGTGTGCCGGTTTCATCAATCTCAATGCGTGGTGCCTGTTTTTTTGACAATTTTTTGATGGTACCGGTAATGGGCAGCCTATCGCCGATGTTTTCACCTGATACCCGGCGCCGGCTTCTGAGGATAAAACCATCTTCTTGTCTTATGGTGAGGTAGGTTTCCCCGGTTGTTCCCATACCTTGGCGCCGCAGGGTGATCTCATTGATCCCCTGGTTGGACAGAAAGACAACCATCACACCGGATACCGCCCCATTCCGATCTCTTATCGGGGAGCCCAAAAAGGCCAAATGGATATTGTTTTCGGGTGGATACGGCGCATAATCTCTATATTCCAAACCCGTTTTTGCCGCCTCAAAACATTCCGCTATCCCGGCCCCATGGAAAAGCTCATCATATACGCTTTTCCCTACGGGAACCGCTTTGTTGGATGAAAAGGCAATACGCCCATGGTCTGTGATCAACATCATATTGTGATAGCCATACATGTCGCTGAGTTTGAAAAGGGACCGACCATATTTTTCGTTTAAGAAGAACTCATGGAGTACCTGGTCAACCTGCCCGTTCTGGTCAATGGTGGATCTGAAATCAGACAGCGCTTTTACAACCACCGCACTTTCCGCAATCACCAGAACGTCTTTGGCAATATCTATAAAATACCTCTGGATCTGTGCCTTTTTGTTTTCCTGAATGGCCCTAAGTTTATTGAATGCTGCCTGCTTTAATCCATCCACAGTCTCCAGAAGTATCCTCAGGCCTGTTTCACGTTCTCTGACAAATGTCAGTACCTGGTTTTTTTTCACCTCACGCACATTGGCCAACTGAGAAAAGGCCCTTTTTGACACGGCATCTCTGGTGATCGTCACGGCAATGACCGTTATAAAGAGAATTGGGATAAGACTGATGGCCAGAAGACTGACCAATATCTTACTCCTGATATTCAAGTTCGTCATCTAATGCTTTGATCTCCCTGTTTAAGGGCAGCTGGAATTTTGCTTGATTTTACGCCATAGGGACACCATTTTCCGGGCTGCCCCGCCTTTTCCGATCTGCTCCATTCTATTTATAAACTCATTGAAAAAGTCAGGACTTTTTTCTTTCCACTCTTCAAGGGCCTTATCCGGGAACGGATGAAAGGTAACGCCCTTTTCAAGGAGTGCCTCTCTTGCCGCTGCCTCTGCTTTGATACTGCCGGTGATTGATTCTTGACGGGCTTCTTCGGCAGCCTGAAGGAAAACCTCCTGCTCAGCCGGTAAAAGTCGTCCCCACAGCGCACTACTAACCCATACCCCCCAGCTCGGCCCTTCCCACATGACAATATCAGAAATATGCTTTGCCAGTTCATCGATTCTGTAAACGATCACCAGGTCCACTGAAAACGGGCATCCGTCTATCACCCCGGTTTCCATTGCCCGGTAAAGGTCCGGAAGAAAGAGTGGGACCGGTTTTGCACCGGCAGCCCTGACCAGGTCCGCCATGTCATGCCCCCATGTCCGGATACGCTTTCCCTTGAGTTGTGACAAGCGAGTCACCGGCTCTTTTGTTACCAGAAGATAGGGATTCAGCACGTGGAAAAACAACGGCCGGATGCCCAATGCTTCTGCTTCCATGGATATCTCGGGGACCTGTGTCAGGAAATCCTTCATTAACCGGCTGCTCTGGCATACATTGTCCAAGGCCATGGGTATGGAATTGGGTGCTGCCAGAAGGGGCATCTGTTCAGGAAAATAACCTGCAGACATGCCTGCCATATCTATGGCCCCTCGCCGCAACAGGCCCAGGTTTTCTTTGGGTTCCCCCAGCCCGTTTGACCAGAAGATCCTGATTTGAATCTGGCCGCCCGTCCGCCGTTGGATCTGCCGGGCAAACCACTGATCAATTTTTGACCCGGGTGTATCCGGCGGGAACTGATGATTCATTTTTAACACCAGCCTGGGCGAAGCAAAACCCATGGCAGGGAAAAGAAACATCGTGATAACAGACAAAATGATCATCAATGTGCTGGTGTGTGACTTAAGCATAGCCGTCAAACTGAATCAGGACATAATTATGGGTTTATTGCTGATCCCTTAGTCTACTTGAATTGTCCATAACGGTAAAGCCTATTGTCAGGATTTGTAACCGATAAAATGCTGACATCAATCATGCATCACTGCTGCCCTGTTCTTTTTTTTTCATTTTAATGTACCAGTCCTCATCTCCATAGAGCTTGTCCGTGCATTCCGGGCACATGCCGTGACTGAAAGAGGCGTCAGAATGTTCCTGGATATAGGATTCGATCCGGTTCCAATACCCTTCGTCATCCCTGATTTTTTTACAACCCGAACAGATGGGAATGATCCCCTCAAGTGTTTTGACTTCTGCTTCCAGCAACTTACGGGCGGTAATGTCCTGGATGATGCCGATGTGCTGGTCTCTTTTCCTGGATGTGGGTGACACAGACAAATGGACCCAGATAATGGATCCGTCCGGGCCGATATGCCGCTTTTCCATTGAGTAGGAATCGATTTTACCTGCTCTCAGGTTGTTCAGGTTCTCTAAATCAGGTCCCACATCATCGGGGTGGGTAATGCTTTGAAAGGTGATTTTCTCCAATTCATCCACAGAATACCCCAGGATATCACAGTATTTCCTATTCACTTTCAACAGCCGGCCTGTTTTTGAGCAGGTGAGTGACACGCCCACTCCGGCCTGATCAAATATCGACCTGAACAGTCTTTCGCTTTCCATCACCTCTTCCTGGATTTTGATATTCTGATCGATCTGGGACTCAAGGCGTCTATTTTTTGACTCAAGCCTGCCCCGGTAGCTCTGCCTCAGGTGCTCGAACCAATAGGTAATGGAAGACACCATTAAATAAGTGAATGTGAACCGGAATTTAAATTCGGCATGGTACATGAACTGACCGTGCAAATGCCAGTCCGGGGCGATGATCATCAACACAGCGGCCAGATATACTGCACACCAGACAATACCCTCTTTCTTGCTGAACAGGAAAATGACGATCAGCGGGAAGGTATACGACCATAATATCTTCGATCCGCCCTGCCCCCCGATGTAGACCACATAAAGAAGTATCAGCGCATACACCAGTGAATTGATCCTGTAGGCCAGCAAGCCGTTTTTGGGTTTTAATAAAAAGGCCCAGCCAAGAATGACTCCGCCGGCAAGGACTAGCAATGATGAGAAAAGAAACCAGTCCCCCTTGACCAGCCCGTTAATACCGAATAGGACCATGGCCGGCGGGCCGAGAATCAGGAAAACCAGATAAAACAATCGTCGGCTTTTATCATCCGGGTCAGAGGGCAGCCGGTCAATTGATTTTTCTATGTTCTGGTATAACTGAGTGGTGAACCGTCTCATAGCCCCATCCCCTGTTGATGCTTTTATCTATGGTTACTCCTTAAGGTATGACAGAAAACAGGATCAGTCCACCCATTATCACAACGCATCAAAGGAGTTGCGGCCGGGTGCGCTAATCCATTGCCGCGGACAGCCCGTCAATGAGCCGGTCGATCTCATCAACCGTGGTATAATGGAGAAATGACAACCGCAACACTCCGGTGTCATATGGGATATTCATTCCCATGAGCGGCCGGACACCGTAAAAGTGCCCCTGCCCGGCCATAATTTTCTTTTGGGTCAGGGTTGAAAACACCTCATCCAGAGGTTTTTCCTTGGGAACAATAGATACGGTCGGGGCACGAAGCACAGGATCATCAGGGCCGACAATCGATAAATCGTCACGCTCCCTGAGCCACTCGAGCAGCGGTGCCAGCAGTTTTCGCTCATGTTCCTGGAACAGCTGTTGAAGCTGCCTTCCCCGCTGGGCAGGATCTGCCTCATGTGAAAAGTGGTGGGCATAGACGTCATCCAGGTACTGGGCCACACCGGCTGCTGCAGCGATCTGGGCATGATCAGGACCTGCGGGCAGCATCTTTTTCCGGGGAAACGGCTCATTAAAAAAATGCCCCTGATTGGGCAGGGCATCCATGATCTCTTTGTTAATGGTCATGAGTCCCAGGTGGGGGCCCCAGGTTTTATACAGAGAGAACAGGTAGATGTCTGCGCCCGATGCTGCAATATCCGGGAGCCCATGAGGTGCAAATGCCACGCCGTCAACCACCACAACCGCACCGGCCGCATGCCCCTTGGCTGCAATTTGGGGCACCGGATTGATATGGCCCACCACATTGGAACAATGGGGAAATGCCAACAGCCGGGTTTTCTCGGTCAGCAGATGATCCAAATCATCCGGATTCAGCATGCCGGTATCAGGGTCCACACCCCACTCCTTCACCACGATGCCGGTGTTCTCAAGGCGCCGCCAGAACCCGGCATTTGCTTCGTGATCCTGGTTGGACAGTACGATTTCATCACCGGCCTGCCAAAGACTCCGGAACGCATGGGCCAGGACGTAAAGGTTCTGGGTGGTTGACGGGCCGAACTGGACCTCATCCTCGCTGACATTCAGATAACCGGCCAGGCGGGTATAGGCCTCATCCATGGCCTCTCCTGCTTCCTGGGCGGCCGGGTAGTTATAGTAGGGCTGAACCTTGGTCCGGGTATAATAATTCATCAAAAGGTCAATCACCTGACGACACGTATAGGAACCACCTGCATTTTCAAAAAAACTCCACCCCTTGAGAGAAGGTTCTTCAAACGCCGGAAACTGTCTCCTGATAAATGTCGAATCCAATGGTATCATCTCGCCCTCCTTGATTTTAATTATTCAGTCAAAAGAATATTTAACAGCCCGCCCAATGCAATTTGCCTGAAACAGGCGATGCAGGATTTGTCCGAAGACATGTCCACCACACCATCGGCACAATCAGGATCACCCATCCAGCCTTCAAACACGGATCCCTTGTCCGGGTGGGCCACGAGTACGACCTGCTCATGCCGGTTGTAGACGGCGCTGAGTGTTCCGCCTGAACTGCTGCCGTTGATCTTTCCGTCAAACCCTGCAACCATACCGCTGCCGCTGCCGGACAGGGAAACATCAAGCCGTGAATCGGGAATCACCGCTGTATTGACAAAGACAGCCCGTGCCGTGGCTTTGAATACGCCGGGGTGTGTCGTGGCCTTAACAAACATGGGAGTAATGGCATAGGTATTGCCGGGATTGAGCAGGCCGGGTTCAATGGTCCCGCCGTCTGACACCATGCCGTCGCTGCCTGACCATACTTCATCTGCCGTGTAATACGCCGGCTCAGTGGCAGCATCCAGACGTTCAACCGTGCAGTTGACCATATTGCCCGTGCCGCCAAACTCGGTCCAGGTGTGCCATGCAAGGTCGATATCCTCCCACCAGTACAGGTTGGACAGGTGAACCGGAGACGTGATCTCAGGTACCTGTGTTGGATAACTGCCGGACACGGTCAGGCTGATGTCTTCCTGGGTGGTATCCTGGTAAACGACCCTGAGGGTGTAGGTGCCGTCCGGGTATGCACTTTCCATTTGGGCCAGGGAGGTGAACCTGGCTACACCCTGCCACCCCAGCATATTTTCCTTTCCCTTTGCCAACGCCACCGGCCCCCCGGATGCGCCTGCCGGTGGAATCAATGAGGCAGAGGCGATACCCGTACCATCGAGACCAATCATCAGGCCGCCGCCCACCTGGCCCGAAGGCAGGTGAACGGCAACCTTTCCGAGCCATTGGGATTCGATCACATGGGGCGCTGTCCGGATATATGAAAAAAATTCAATGCCTTTATTTGCCGCATAGCCCGAGAATCGGCTGAACTCAACCTTGAATGTGTCCCAGCGATTTTCCGGCAGGGTAAATGCAGGGATCTCACATTCGGTTTCATGACTTTGCTTGGGCTGATAATGATCCACGTCAAAATAGATGGCGATATCCGTATAGAGGCCCGGGCTTGTCCAAGGATCCCAAGAGAGGGTCAAGGGTTGTGACTCATCCACCAGTTCACCCGGCAGCGGTGCAGTGACATTTGGATACTGGGAAGGAAAACTGCCGACAAGGCCTGCAAAGTATGCCCCCCGGGTACCGCCGGCCAGTTCAATGACATAGGTATAGATGCCGTTGGGATAGAGCGTTTCTACCTGGTCAACTTCCATATCCACATCACCTTTAAACCGTTGTCTCTCCTCATCCCATTCAAGCAACGGGATCACTTCGAGGAGCGGGGTGACCAACACTGCTGAAACCAGCGTCTCCCCCTCGGGTGCCTTGGCCCACACCCAAAGATTCCCAGTGGTATAACGCGGAGAAGCAGGGGCATTCGCGTCAACAGGGAAAATATCCTTTGACAGGCTCAGGGCTCGATCGATATCCTTGATCCAGTTTTTCGCCAATGCACCGCGAAGGGACTGGGTAACGCCTGATGATGCCCCGATTCCTTCCCAGACGATAATCCCTTCAATCATCTCGGCCTTGAAACTGCCGGACACCCGCTGGCCATCCACAGGGCTTGTAAAATGCAGCGCCAGTGTCGTGCCCTCTACCTGCCCTTCAAAACTTCCCTGCGAGCCGCTGGATGTTTCAAATGTTCCCGTGACCCCATTGCCTGTCTGGGTCATTACAACAGTCAGGTCCCCGCTTTTGCCAAGAGCATACTCATGATCATACAGGTAGGGACCGGTCCAGGTTCCGGAAAAATCAACCGGGGAAGCCACAGTTCCTGACGTCCATGCAGTCAGGAGTATCAGCATCAAAACCATCGAAATCAGGTATCGTGTCCAAATCTTCATCATCAGGGTCTCTTTTTGCTTTCATTTTAGTGTAAATCCAAAATGGAGACACCTTATTTCACGGATGGTTAGTTTTCAAGAAGAAAATGACTTCACTCATGAATTGATGGCTTATTGGCGAGCAATCGGTTTCAGGGCCGCAGTCAATACAACGGCCAGCACACACATCCCTGCAAGGATTGAAAATACCCAGCTGTAGCTGTTGGTCACATCAAAAAGATATCCGGCCATGAGCGGACCGATGGCCCCGCCCACGGTACTGCAAAAAATAACAATCCCAAAGAGAAGCCCATGGGAGCGGGTGCCGAAAAACCGGGCAATCAAAGGAGAGACCAGTGCGAAAAATCCGCCATGGGCAAACCCGTAAATCATTGCGAATAGATAAAACATCCATAATGCGTTCACCGCCTGAAGCCAGCATAGTGCGACCAGCAGGATCAACAGACAGGAAATCAGACCGGTTTTCTCTCCGATCCGGTCTCCTGCGCCGCCCATCACGAGCCTGCCGAAAATACTCACCCCGCCTACGGTTGACAACACACCGGCGGCCGCACCGGATGGGAGGCCGATATCTATGGCGTGCTGAACGATATGCATAATGATCGTGTAAGCGCAAAACAGAATGATAAAATACACCATGCAGATAATCCACAACTGCCGGGTACGCATTGCTTCTTTGAATGCCAAACCCTGCTCGGTGCCGGTATGGGAATCATGAGCATTTGTCAGATCATTGTCTGCGTATTGCTGTTTTTGAACCGGATCGCGGACCAGGAACTGGGCCAGGAACAACACAAAAGCGCAGTTGATGAGTGCCAGGACCAGGAAAGAGTGGCGCCATCCATAGCCGGTCAGCAACCAGTTGATGAAAAAGGGCATCACAAACATCCCAAGCCCCGTGCCCACCTTTACAATGCCGCTCATCATCCCCCGCTGCCTGTAAAACCACCGTGAAACGGTTGACAGAGGGATGACATCGATGCCTCCCAGCCCGATGGACACGATCAATCCGTAAAACAGGTACAGATGCCACACCGAATCAATCCGTGTCATCAAAAGAAACCCGGTCCCGATGAACAGGCTGCAGACCGACATGATCAAGCGGGGCCCGAATCGATCATTCAGATTCCCCAGAACCATGCTGGATACACCATGAACCAGGAATCCCATGGACAAAGCTCCTGAAATGGCTGCCCGTGACCAGCCAAACTCGGTGATCAACGGATCAAAAAACACGCCAAAACTGTTTCCGGTACCCCAGGCAACCGCCTGTATAATGAAGCCGGCAAAAATGATGATATATCCGTAAAAAAAAGTCGCCTGTCCGGCTTGAGTCACCATGATTCATTTCCTTTGCTACCGAATGCTTTCGTGTAAAAAAATGAGGATATCACCTGGAAAAAGCCGATAACAGGTACAGAAAGCCTGTTTTTTTACCAGAACAGATGGCAGCGCCTCTTTTATTTTGACATGGCCATTGTTTTGTTCTAAAATCTATACTCAGAATGACCCTGATTTTCCTAAAGTATTGCTCACGATACACCAGTAATTCCTTTGCGTGATCGATCTCATTTTCCAACGTTTGACTACATGATCGTGGTTTTGTTTATGAATCGTTCTGCCTGAAGTACCCGCACCCTTTGCAGGCGATCCTGACCGGATGAACAAGGACAGGCGACCAAGCCAGCCGGGAAGTGGCAGAGCAAATTGTGATGTCTGCCACCACCGATTTATAAACCTAAACGGATGAAAAGGGGGTATGATGACTGTCAAGATCTTAATCAAAAGGCAATTCAAGGATGGGGCACTGAAAGATGCCCATGAAATGTTAACCCAGGCCCGGATCAATGCCATGGGTTTCAAGGGATACATCTCTTCAGAAACACTGAGCGGGTGTGACAACCCCAACAAGGTCAATGTACTGTCGCTGTGGCAGAACAAGGAAGCCTGGGATCTGTATGCAAAAAGCGATGTGAGAAAGGAAAATGAAAACAAGTACGCCAACGTCCTGGAGAATCCAACAGAATATGAAACCTTTATCCTTGGCATGCAGATGTAGCCCGAACCGGTGATGGGAAAACCACGTTTTCCCATCACATCACCGTTACTTAATCTGGCTGAGCAACATTCAAGGGGGATTCTCCCCTGGCGATACGCCGGATATTATCTGCCCCTCCCTTTGCGATGCCCTGCATGGAAAGATCTGTGGCCCCGCCGATATGGGGAGTGGCCATAACATTATACTTGAAAATCGTGTCAGAGGAATCCGGTGGTCCCTGCCCAATCCAGTTCAAGTTCCGCTTTTGCGGCTGCTGGATCTGATTGTTTGATCCCCATCAACCTTACCCCAAACGGTTTCAGGCGCCTGGCAACCGCCCTGCTGGATCAGTTTCAAGCGGTCGGCCGTGTCCAGGATCCGGTGCGTCACCCTGGACATGGTGGGAATCAATATGTCAAAACCGTTAAGGTCAGGAATTTCAAACCGGCCCAGGGCCACAAACTCATCATCGGGGAGCAGGGCTTTCACCCGGTTCAAAAATCCGCCCCAGGCGTTTTCCGAAGCTGCAAACAGTATTTTCAAACGATACACTCCACAATCAAAATATTGGGATCCGCTGTGACCTGCCGCTAAAATTCCCCCTCGAATCCGGAAGGCATCATGTTCACAAAGACTTGTGAACCCACTTTCTGCCAACCACCACATAGATGAGCACCGATGAAAGAATCAGATAACCGAACATCTCGACGTTACGGGTTTTTAAAATAAACGCCAGGGTAATGATCACTGAGGCTGAAATGATAAAGAATACCGGCTTGGGAATCTCTTTGAGGATGACCCGTCCAAAGTGGGCGAACCGGATGTGACTGACCATCAGGGCCACAGTGGCGGCGGTGAGCGTCCATAGAATCCCGGGCGAAGCGATCAGGGATGCACCAAGCACCACCAGCGCCCCGGCAGGACTCGGCAGCCCGTTAAAGATCCCTTCTGGCAGATCAGCCCGCTTTTTATCGACCGTCACGAAACGGATCAGGCGAAAGGCCACCCCGATAATGAATGCGATTCCGATACCCCATGCCAGAAATCCACCGATCTGAATGATCACATAGGCCGGGGCAAGCCCAAAACTCACAAAATCGGCAATATCATCCAGGTATGGTCCGTATTTCGTACCCCCGTGCTTGAGGGCCATGCGCCCGTCAAACAGGTCAAAAAGCTGTCCCATGATGATGATGCAGATGGCCCAGGCAAAATAGTGATGATGGGTCAGGATCAGGCTGGTCACGCCGCAGCAGAAATTCAATATTGACAGGATATCTGCATACAGGCGGTTGGGAATAAATTTGAATACAACCGATGCACACGACAGGATAATGCATGCCATGAGCACCCCATCGGCAATATCGATGATCCCCGGGTTGGCATCCATCAGCGCACAAAGGATCACCAGACCGAAACAGATAATGGCCTTGATCTTTCCAAAATTATTGGCAGCTCCTGAAATTTTGAGCCAGCCCAGTATACGCCGGGCCAGAAACTGGCCGGCAAACTCGATGATCACAAGCATCCATACCAGTTTAATCGAAAGGATCCCCGTGTAGGCAAAACCGATCATCGGCGGCAGATAGGTGAGCTTGTCACTCATGGGGTCAAGCCACTCCCCCCATCGGGAAACCAGGTTGCAGGCGCGCGCGACCAGCCCGTCAACCCCATCCAGGATAGCGGCAAATGTGAAAATGAATATGGCAAAAGACTGGTAGGATGAAAAAAAGTAGAGGACAAATCCAAACGCGGCCATTCCGGCCCGCCAGTAGCATATGGAATTGGGGTGAAGCAGCCATTGATGCTTCAGGATGAACTGCTGCATATATGCTTTTCTCACTGCACGGGAGAACCAGAAAAAAAACAGGGTCCCGGAGGCTGCTGAGAACGAAATGACTAAAAATCTTTCCATGTGTGTCGCTCAAACCGGTTATGTTTCGTGTTGGATTTTCATTACCATGTTATTCCACCGCTGTCCATGATACAGAAAAAATCATTTCAATTTAAAAAGTGACTTGTCACTTTTTAACTATTCATGTATGGTCCCTTTAAAACCCGTTAACAGATTTCTGGCAACCCCATGAATAGAAAAGGACCCCACACCGGTATGCCTCCCCGGATGACCCAGGAACAGCGGCGGATCTCCACCCGCAGAAAAATACTTGATGCAGCAGAAAACGTCCTGATAGAACAGGGATACGCCAACTTGACCACCACCAAGGTGAGCATGGCTGCAGGAGTTTCCCAGGGGGCCCTGTTCAGGCATTTCCCCTCAAAAATCGAACTCATGGGCGCTGTGGCCCAGGATGTGTACCACACACTGGCCGGTGAATATGAATCCATATTCGATACCCTGGAGCCGGGCAGTGATTTCATACGGGAGAGCATCAGGCTGCTGTGGAAAACCTTTAACGCTCCCCGGCAGATGGCGTCCTATGACCTGACCTTTGCTGCACGGACCGATCCTGCACTGCAGGCCAGGCTTGAGCCTGTTGTCCGGGACCACCGGCAGCGAATCGGGCGGATCACGCATAGGGTTTTGTCCAGCGCCGGGATCAGCAGCAAGGACTTCACTGCTCTGGCTGATCTGATCCTGATGGGAATCCAGGGGGCCGCCATCAACCACATTGCGGCCGCGGATCCGGATGCACTTGAACATCGATTGAACTACATTGAATGCCTGGCCAAGCAATTGACCCGTAAAAGTCCCAAACCCCATAAATGAAAGGAGAGATCCATGAAACATGTTGCAACAACAGTGCTTTTTATCCTGGCAATCCTTAGTTCCCCGGCCTGGGCCGGTGATGCCCGGGTGATCAACCCGAAAAGCGGTTTTCCAGAAGGACCGCTCTGGCACCAGGACAAACTCTTCTATGTTGAATACGGCTCCCAGACCCTCATGACCTGGGACGGTGGTGCCAACGGCCAGTTCTGGAAAATGGAGGGATGTGGGCCTTCGGCCGTGGTTGCCCTTCCCACCGGCGAGTTTTTAGTCACCTGCTATGATTCCGGAAAAATTGCCAGGATATCGCCCAAAGGAGAAACCCTGGCCGAATATGCCAAGGACAATCAGGGACGGACATTTCTTGGTCCCAATGATTTTGCCGCGGACAGCAAAGGCGGGGTGTATTTTTCCGCGTCCGGACCTTGGGAAAGCGATCCCATTGTCGGCAGGATCTATTATATCAGTCCGGATTTCAACATCCGCGAAGTCGCCGACGACCTGCACTATGCCAACGGGCTGGCGTTGTCCAATGACGGCAGTGTACTCTTTCTTGCCGAATCGGAAGCCGGTCGTGTCATTCAGTTCAAGGTGGAAAATGATGGATCACTGACGGATCGCAGGCTGTTTGTCCGGGTTGGCCAGGTGGATCCGGAATCCGGTGCAGGGGCGTATCCGGATGGTCTGAAGATGGACAGCAAAGGCAATTTGTATATCGGGCAGTACAGTAAAGGCAGGATCGTGGTGGTGAGTCCGGATAAAAAACTTGTCCGGACCCTTGATGTCCCCTCCCCGGCGGCACCGAACCTGGCCTTTTCCCCGGATGAAAAGACGGTATATGTGATGGCTGTGGATGACCAGAATGCTGCTCCTTACTGGGGCAAAGTGTACGCGGTTCCCAACCGCTAACCCTCTTGACTCATGAGGATGCCGTCAACGGGATCAATCGATGAGTAGAAGCAGTTGCTGGGGCTGGATGATTGGTACCCCCATACTGATCATCCAGTCCCTTATCAGGCCGATCCCCTGTGCGTCGGGCCGGGATGTTCCCAATGGCGGCATCTGAAACTGCCCGTCTCTGAGCCCCATCCGCTTGAGAAGTACAGACCGCCCAGGCCCCCGGGTGGAGATGATGAGCGGGTTATTGATCCCTATATTACCGTTTCCCGGCGGCAGATCAATGGCATTCATCTGGCCGTTTGACACCTCCCATCGCAAATCAAGGCTGGTGGGTGCAGGACCATCAGGTTGGTGGCACATGGCGCAATTGGCCGCCAGATACGCCCTTGCCCGCTCCTGCAAAGAAGCATTCTGGTCCATGGGGTCCGGCATTCGGGGAAGCTGATCCGGCGGGGCCGGCAGGGCTTGAGTAAACAAGGAGATATGATCGTAGGTCCGCAACTGGTTATCCGTAATGCCCGAGGCCGGAAATGTATACGCGGTGTTCATCTGGGGGGTATTCGGCCCGAGAACACCGTTGGCCGCATTGGTGTGACATTGGATGCACTGGTTGCGGCTGGGGTACAGGTAGGCGATATCAAGCGGGTTCCCCTGGGTGTCAATAATGCTGTATGTCCGTGTCTTACCGTTCCAGAGCAGGTCCGCGTCGGTCTGCTGCTCATTCCATTCAAAAGAAAATCCGTGCCATTGACTGTTTTTTCTGTAAAGCATGCGGGTTTCCAAACACCTGGCCGTGTTCTCCGGATCCCGCTCATCCATGGCAAGAATAAAATTCTTAATCAGAATACTGTTCTCCGGAAAATCCCACCCACCGGCTTCCCGGTACCCAACCTGATCCAGGCCGGGCAGAGCCATGAACCGCTCTTTAAGGGTTCCGTCCGACCAGAGCTGGGCTGCGGGCTCAAAAGCGATGATCCCCTGTGCGGTTTGATCCGTACCGCTCCCGGATGCGAGAAGGGCCGGGATATCGCTCAATTTTGAAGGAAAATCCCCGCTGCTGAACACCGGCCTGAGCACATAGATGCGCCCGCTGATGTAATCCAGGAGATATACCTCACCGGTGTTGTCCTGGCCGAATCCCGAGATATTCAATCCTGAACTGCTGATCAGGGTGTAGGGGCCGGAAATGGACGTTCCGTTATACCGCAACCCCCATATACGTCCGGTGCCGTAGTCCCCGTAAATATACATACCATAAAGGGAGGGCACCTGGTCCCCATAATAGACATACCCCCCGGTCACGGAAAACCCCTCATCCCGCCCGTAATCCACCAAAGGCAGGGTAAGGCCACCGGTATTGCACGATGCGGCATTATAACAGATCATCCCTTCCATGATCTTCCAACCGTAGTTACGACCCGGCTTGACCGCATCAATCTCTTCCCGGGCGCCTTGGCCGACATCCCCGGCCAACAGGTAACCATTGAGGCGATCAAAGCTGAATCGCCATGGATTTCGCAGGCCGTAGGCATAAATCTCCTTTCGAGTTGCACTGCCGGCCGGCCCACCGGAAAAGAACGGATTGTCCGATGGAATATGATACTCCAACCCCGGATCGGGTGATGTATCCACATCAATTCTGAGAATGCTTCCCAGGAGGGTGGTGGTGTCCTGCCCGCTGTTCAAGGGATCCCCGCCCGATCCGCCGTCCCCCACGGCAATATAGAGCATACTGTCCGGCCCAAAGGCGATCATCCCGGCATTGTGATTGGTGTACGGCTGGGGGATCTCGATCAGGATCTCTTCGGTGGCAGGGTCTGTATAATTTTGGACAGGTGTTGCGTTGGTAAACCGTGATACCCGGGTGGTACCGGGATCGGTTCCGTTCCAGGAGTAACACACGTAGAAACGACCCGTTGTTTCGTAATCCGGACTGAAGGCCAGTCCAAGCATTCCCTGCTCCCCTGAATTGAGGACCTGCCCGCTGATATCCAGCAGCACCTCCACATCGCTGGATCCCGGATTAGAAGTGCGGTCAAACACTTTTATGGTTCCTCGTTTCTCGACCACGGCTAGCCTCGGGGTATTGTCGGGGAACCCGGTCAGCAGCACCGGCTTAGAGAACGCAAGCTGGGTGAACACCTGCTCTTTTTGCATCATACCCGGTTCGGAAGCGGGAAGCTGGCTGATCAATAAGGTGGTGTTGACGTAACGGGTATCAATGCCATAGGGCTGGGCATCACAGATTGCGGACCATGCGGTCCAGGCGAGCAGAGTGGCAAAAATCAGACGTTTCATAAACACCTTACGAATCTTTTTTCTCACCCTAAAACAACCCGCGGCATTTTTCAACCCTGAGACATAATTAAAAACATTAGATAACCTTCTGAATTCAAAAGAGTCCAACCCTGTTTTTCTCATCTGATGGCAAAAAACAATTCTTGAAAAACTCTTTTGATTGACAAGAGCGAATTGTACTTGTACCCTGATTTTTATAACTCACATTCTAACTGGAGGAGAGCATGGCCGAGAAAATTAGATTTGGTATTTCGCAGAAACTCTTAACCGTTCTCATGCTGGTTGCACTGATCCCCTTGACCTGTGTCTGGTTTTTCAGTTACCAGGGCATCACGACCTTGAACCGGGCCAAAGTGAACCAGCAACTGGCCGCGATCAACGAAAGGCTCATCACCCATACGGACGGATGGGTGGATATGAACCAGCGGATGCTTCTCCAGAACTCTTCCCTGGTCGACATGCAGTCCATGGAAAAAAAACGCCAGGACAGCGTACTCAAAACCATGACCCAATATTACAACTGGGCTTACCTGGCATTTTCCACGGATGAAGAGGGAAACAACATCGGCCGCAGTGATGGTAAAAAAACCAGGTTCTACGGCGACAGGGACTATTTCAAGCAGGTGGTCAACGGTCACGAATTCGGCCAGCAGATTCTGATCGGAAAGACCTCGGGCAAACCGGCCATCGTACTCTCTACAGGCATCTTCAGTGAAACCGGGTTGTTCAAAGGCGTGCTTGCGGTGGCCATGACCCTTGAAGAGCTCTCGGACAAAATCATCAACAACCGCATCGGCAAAACCGGGTTTTCCTTCCTGGTGGACGAGCGCAGTGAAGTGATTGCCCACCCCAACGCGGACATGGCCCAGCAGCGGGTGGATATGAGTGACCACCCGGCCCTTGCTGCCCTGGAAAAGGGTCAATCCACGACTGTCTTTGAAGATCAAAACGGGCAAAAAATTGTTTCCGTTGCCCAGGAAACCGACCAGGGATGGATCATGGTCAGCCAGCAGAATTACGACGAGGCCTACAAAGTGATCCAGATGGAAACCATTAAGGCCATTGTCCTGCTCGTTGTCACCATCCTTGCCGTATCGATGGTCGCATATTTCATATCCCGATGGTTAACCGCCCCCATACGGAACCTGACGGAAATCGCGGATAAATACAGCCAGGGACACCTGAACCTCACCATCACTGACATGTCCAGAAAGGATGAAATCGGCCAGCTCAGCCAGGCCATCGGCCGGCTTGGCAGCAGTACACGCATCGCTTTAAACCGGTTGCGTGAACGGGGAAAATAACCCACGCGAACAGCTAAAATGGTAATCATCAATTCGGGAACGGGCCCGACATCCGATCAAGGGCCGGACAAAGATGCTGTTGAGGTGTTGTCATATCACATCGACAGCGACGGGTTCACATTTGAACGCGCCATGGATATTGCCAAAATCAAGGCAAAAGAGCGATCAGACCATGCCATGATGCTTTCCTGGTTCAATGCGGACACCGGTGAGTCCTTTCCCGACTATGAGTGCGGTTCCGGCCGTGAACCATTCTGGATTCGTTATGCCAGGGGGCGGGGTGCCAACCTGACGGTTGATTTCAATGATGGCCGGTATGTGTTCATGATCTTAAAAATTTAGCGGCTTTCACCACGATCAGGGCCATCCATCCCCTTAGCGGTGCTCATTTGGATGGCCTAATCCGGGATTAAGTGTTATGATTGACCACACGGTAATCTGATCAGGCACCTTTTTCATAGAGCAGGCGGATCCCATGAAATCAAAAGCCCTTGAAGTCAATCTGTCCGATACCCGGATCGACATCGACATCGACCCTGATTATGGGGTCCTTCAGGAGATCGCCTCAGGGTACTTCGGGGTGTTGAAGCGGATGAACGCCTACCTGAGAGAACTTTCCCACCCCTTGAAAAACTGGGCATTTATTGTTGATGAAACCCGTCACTTCAGCCTCCATTATTTTTACCTGTACAAGGACCATGAGAAGGGGCACCAGGCTTTTGAACGATTCATCAACATCCTGCTGTGCGCATTTGATTCAATAAAACAGGAAAAAATAAAGCAGGACGCCTGCGGCAATCTCATGCGGCTGATGCACCAGGTTCTCAAGGAGGACAGCACCAACAGAGTCCGTTTCGCACGAATCGTCAACCAGACATTTGATACGATTGTGTCACTGGGTACACCGGACTTCTACTATTTTGTCCGCTGTTACTACCAGCCCAAACCGGTTTCCCAGCTACTGAGTCTTATGGGTCCGGCCGATGAACTGGATTTGACACCCACCAACCTGTTCCTTGAAAAATACTATCAGCATACTTTTGCCTATTTTTTAGAAGAAAAAAATGCCCAAGAGTGGATGGATGAAGATAAAGCGGCCCAGCAGCACCACACCCTGATGCGGTCCATTCTCCAACCGGTATCCCGTGATATGCTGGCACAGATCCATGATAATCTTGACCGGGCGCTGAAGGTACACCCGAAAAACTCGTGTGCATTGACTGCTGCCTTGCTGGACATTCCCGGATACATGGATCTGGTCAACCGTTTTAAAATAATCCCGAAAATGATCATTGACCAAATTCCGGATGAGGCACTGGGCAAGCACCTGAAGCTGATGTTCCTATTCTACATGATACACGTGCCCGGGCTGTCCATGGTCCACGAAGAGACCCTTCGCGAAATCAACCGGACACTCACCTACCTGATCGGAAACCAGGATTTCAAGCACGACCTGAACATGATTGACCGGACATTCGGCCTGTTGAAGGGCCATACCGGCACTTTTCCGGGAACGGTCCTAGATTGTATCCACCGGGTGGGGGAAGCAGTTTACAACATCAGAGAAGTGGAGCTGATCAACTATTTTATCGATCATGTAATCAATACCGGGTTCCAGTTTCCCACCATAATCGGCACAGGCGAAGATTGGCAGATAAAGGGCAACAACGCCCATGTGAAGAACATCAGGATCTTTCTGGATCTGGTCGGAAAAAATCCCAAGCTCTCCAGGCGGCTGATTTCAGCACTGATCATCTCCCTTTCCCTGGGCGGTGTCCATATCAAGGATACCGACCTGTTCCCCAGGGATATGACAAAGCTGCTCAATGCAAACATTGAACCGGTCTTCAACCTGATCAAGCAACTGGCCAGGAGACTCCCCATCTTCTTTAATGAAATCGGTGCGGAAGGGCAGTTGAGGGATATTTCCACCCAACTGGATGAAACCTGCCGGAGACAGGACAGGCTGGTTCATTTTTTAAGAAAGCAGACCCACGTGGAAAGCTCATCCAGGGTGGTTGAATTTACGGAACGGCTGCTGACCTTCTGGAAAACCGGAGATAAAAACCTCCTCAAGGCGTTCGTTCCGCCCTCCCTGTTTGAATGGATCCAATCTGACGGAGAATACGTGGACGGGCTTCGAACGATCCTTTTGGAAATTGAAACCCAGGGGTTTATTGAACCCAGGGATTACCTGATGATCAGTAAAAATGCCATCTCCAGGTATGCCGAGCAGGTTGAGGGGGTCTCCCGCAAGGACCAGACCCGGATCAAGCTGGCCATTGAACTCTATCAGCTGCTCAACCAGAAATACAATTTTGACAATATTGAACTCAAGCACTACCTGGCACAGCCGGGTCATGACCCCATCCTGGAGACCGACCGACTCTGGGACGCACTCAACGAAAGGGATATCAAAAAAAAGATCTCCCTTCTCCTGGATGTGGCCAACTCCCTTAAATCGATCATACTCTCGTCCGCCGTCTATGACGTCAAGGAGTTCATTTACAATAAGCGTCATTTTGCCGTTGATATCCCCTCCATGTACGGCAGCTATCATGAAGCCAAATTTGATGCACTGGGATTGACCCTGAGGATCGACAACCTGATCAACGTGTTTTTTGAAGAACTGACCGGAAACACCGATCTGTACCTGATCACCAAGGCGACCTTTGAGGAGATCCTCACCATCCTTGAACTGTTTGCCAAGGCGCTGAAAACCGATGGGATCTTTTCCAATAAGATGGAGCTCCAACTGGAATTCCTGAGATATTCCATCCAGATCAAAGAGTGCTCGTTTACGCAATATATGGACATCTTCAGGGGGTTTTCCGCTGCGGTAAGGGATATGATCAATGATCATTTCAACAATATCCACACGGCCAACTTTTTCCAGATCGGTGCCCAGATCCGAAAAGAGCAGGTGCTCAAACGGTTCTATTCCAATGAAAATTTTGAGGACAGGCAGAAATTCATCCAGAGGGCCTCTGAAATTTTCTTCAGGGACTGTATTGTGACATCCCTGGGCCTGCAGCAATTGGACGTATTCTTGAACCGGATCTTAGGGACCCTGTTCAGGCAGTCCGAGGAACTGACCCAGTCAGACCTGAACAAGCTGCTCAACTTTGATCCGCAGAACGCAGTGGCCCCCATTGATGGTTCCCTGTCCATCGGCAGCAACATCATTTTTCTGGGAAACAAAGGACTGAACCTGATCAAAATGCGGCGGCTCGGCCTGCCGGTACCCCACGGATTCATTATCACCACGGAGGTATTCAGGTGCCTGGATATCATCGATAAGTATCCGCCGGCAGCCAAGAACTTTAAACGGCATGTGGGGGAAAAACTTGCAGATCTTGAAAAGATGACCGGCAAAACCTTTGGAGATGCAACCAATCCCCTGCTCCTGTCTGTTCGCAGTGGTTCCTCCATCTCCCAGCCCGGGATGATGGACTCATTTCTCAATGTGGGCATTAACGAAGAGATTGCCTCAAGCCTGGCCCGATCCACCGACAATGCCTGGTTTGCATGGGACAGTTACCGCCGCTTTCTTCAAGGCTACGGCATGGCCTTCAACCTGGCCCGGGATGAATTCGATCACCTGATGAGCTCATGCAAGCAGCGCTTCTCCCGCCAGTTTAAAAAGGATTTTACAGGTGAGGAGATGAAATCGACGGCCCTGGCATATCAAACCTTTATCCTTGACCATGGTATTGAAATAAAAACATCCCCCATGGACCAGCTTTATCTGGCAATCAATAAAGTGTTTGATTCATGGCACTCATCCAGGGCAAGAAATTATCGGAGGATCATGGGAATTTCAGATGACTGGGGCACCGCAGTCACCATCCAGGAAATGATATTTGGAAACCGGTCGGATATGTCCGGTTCGGGTGTCGTCTTCAGCCACAGCCCGAAGCTGCCGGGGGATACAATCCGGTTGTGGGGGGATTTCACCATCGGCAACCAGGGGGAAGATGTGGTATCCGGACTCGTCAAAACCATTGCCATCTCCGAGATGCAGCGCGAGCTGGAGGATCGCGAAACCCACAGCAGTCTTGAACTGGCCTTCCCTGATATCTATAACCGGCTCAAGGCCATCATGAATACCCTGGTCTATGATGAGGGCTGGAATCCCCAGGAGATTGAATTTACATTTGAGGGCCCCAATGCCACCGATCTCCACCTTTTACAGGCCAGGGACATGGCGCTCAGGGACCGGCCGGTAATCCAATCCTTTGATCAAAGCTATGATACCCTGGACCGGCGGTATCTCAGCCGGGGAATCGGCGTGAGCGGCGGCCCCATGAGCGGACGGATCGTTTTCACGTTGGAGGAGATTCAGATGTACCGCAAAGCTGATGCCGGCACACCGCTGATTATTTTAAGGGAGGACACCGTACCCGATGATATTCTTGAGATCGATGCCGCAGACGGCATCCTTACCGCCAGGGGCGGGGTAACCTCCCATGCCGCCATCGTGGCCTACAGCCTGGGAAAAACATGTGTGGTCGGCTGTAAACACCTGGTATGCAATGAAAAAGAAAAAACCTGTATGCTCAACGGACGGCAACTGACATCAGGTGACTATATCAGTATCAACGGACAGGAAGGATCTGTGTATAAAGGACAAATGGAATTAACCCGTCTAACCTGAAGGAGTGGGACACCATGAATGATCAGCTTTCAAAAACCCTTGGGATCAACGGAATGGGTCGGATCGGAAAATTAACCCTGTGGCACCATGCCGGGCGGCAATACTATAACCAGATTGTCGTCAATCTCGGCCGGAGTGTCGGACAATCGCTGGACGCCATTGCCCAGTACATCGAAAAAGATACATCCTACGGCCGGTTGTCCAACTATCTGGGCGGATACATGGCAGATCCGGTAATCAGTGAGCTGGATGAATCAGCGGGAACCATGAGAATCAATGGTATACAGGTCAAATTTCTACGATCCGAACGAAATCCTGTGAACATCGGATGGCATCATCATGGTGCAGAGGTGGTGGTTGAATCCACGGGACAGTTTCTGGATCCCATCCCCCCCTATGATCTCCCCAAGGGGTCTATCCGGGGCCACCTGGAGGCCGGGGCCCGAAAAGTGGTGGCATCCGCCCCGTTCAAACTCAAAGAGGATGCCCGGATGCCGGAAGACACCATTACCACGGTAATGGGGATTAATGACAGTGACTATGACCCGGTTCAGCATGAACTCATCTCCAATGCATCCTGTACCACCACCTGCCTGGCTCATATGATCAAACCGCTGTTGGATTATTTCGGCCCCCAGCGCATTCTGTCGGCTTCCATGGCCACCATCCATGCCTGTACCTCCTCGCAGCAGGTCCTGGACAGCCTCCCGAAATCAGGGGCTGCAGACCTTCGAAAAAACCGGAGTATCCAGAACAATATCATCCTGACCACCACAGGTGCAGCCAAAGCGTTGAGATTGGTCATCCCGGAGATGGCCCATATCGGGTTTATTGCAGAATCGGTCAGGATCCCTACAGCAACGGGATCCCTGATTATTCTGGTAATGAACTTCCAGGAGGAGTTGAACAAGAAACCGATTCGAAGAGAACTGATCAACCAGGTTTACAAAGATGCTGCAAATCAATCATCCCGGGGATATCTGCTCTATACGGACGAACAGAACGTATCCTCGGATATCATTGGCATGCCGAGGGCTGCAGCCATTATCGAGGGTCATGAAACCCACACCAGGACCGGCGCCATCAACATCAACCTGGAACATATCAGGGGACTGGACAAGGAGACTCTCAACCGGATCAAGGACCAGGTCACCAGTATCCAGGTGACCCAGGCGGTGATTTACGGCTGGTATGACAATGAGATGGGATCCTATGTCAACATGCTCGGTGATCGCACGGTGAGTATCGCCGAATCCCTGTATTAGCGAAACTATTTATAGACCATCCGGATATTGTCACGATGGTCTATGGTATAGATCAGTTCGCCTTTCCCCTGTAGTTCTTCAGTGATCACCTCCATGCGGAGGCGGTCGATGCCGCTCATGCGGAGAAAAACTTTGCGGTACCCTTCGGGGAGATTGTCATCCGACGTAAGGATACTGATGACCCGTCCCCCATGATAGCGCAGGGTATCGTCAATCTCCTTTATTGCATTCTTGGAATCCGGCACCACCAGTCCAAACTGCACGCTTTGCTCCCGGTTGCCGGTCAGGGAAATCAAGGCTTTGAACACATCGGTCTGGGTGATCACGCCGATGAAATTTTCCATCCCGTCAATCACCGGTGCACCTGAGATTTTATTTTCCAGGAGTATCTCAGCGGTTTCATCAATGGTTCGGTCAAACGGGATGCAGATGGGATCGCGGGTCATGATCGAATCAATCTTCACATGGGCCAGGGCGTTCAAATCCTGCTGGCCCAGGTGCAGGGCATCGGAAGCTGATGCCTGCTTCAGATCTCGGTCGGTGACAACCCCTTCAAGCACGCCGTTTTTCAATACTGGCAGCATCCTGATTTCATGATCCCTCATCAGCTGAATCGCACTTCCCAGGGTGCTTTCAGTATCCACGGTAATCACACGCCTGGTCATCCAGTGTTTTACTAACATAGCAGCCCTCCTGTTTTTACCAGTCATACCAATGAAATGTCCACCGCGTCAAGGATCTATATCACTCGGGAATCAGCAGCAATTGAACCGGCATCGCCACAACAGCCCCACCGATCTCATCGGCGCCGATATCAAACCCGCCCCGGGCCGGCCGCCGCTGGGAATCAAAATCGTCAACCAGCCCGTTGATCGCTGTCCCCTGGTTGGCCACCTGCGTGACCCTTTCGGCCAGGTGAAGATCCCCCGACCCGACATCCACAAACCAGGTTGCCCGGGCGTTCGTTACATTGAATTCAACCAGACCGCGCCCTGAGTTTCGGCTGACAATCTGCTTATTGGTCAGGTTATTGGCGATATATGCATTTACGGTGCCGCTGAAGCGGTACTCAATGGCATTGCTGTAACGGTTGTGATTCATGAAAACTGTATTGTTGTAAATCTGTGTATCTGAAGAGGATTCGATCCCGATCCCCACATCGGCGAAGGCACCGGACCCATCATGACTGATCATGTTGTTCCGAATGATCCCGCCGGTGTGCGGAGATGCCCCCAGCCCGAAACCAATGCCCCTGTCGCAGTTGACAATCAGGTTCTTTTCGACCCGGGTGCCTGACGAATCGCTCCAGAAGTGAACCGCATGCTCGGCGATATGGCTGCCAGGGCTCTGGATATCTCTGAACAGGTTATTTTTAATCACCCAGTCCTTGCCATAGTGGACATCAATCCCCCCGGTATACCAGTTGGGTGCCACACCGGCCGTGTATTCAAAAATACAATTCTCCACCACACCGTTTTCGGACGGATCCTGCACACTTGCTGATTTGGGAACTTTGAACAGCTGTTCGTATGTATCCCTGAATATACAGTGGTTGACATGGAGACCATCAATATTGACATCGGTCTGGATACCGTGATTGGCGACATCCTGAACCGTGAGGTACTCGATCGTCACATGATGGGCGGCAATGAAAAAAACATGGCTGACCCCGCCGGTCATGCCTTGCCCGCGGATGATCACGGCGTCAGGGTTCAAAGATGCTCCCCTGACGGTCACGGCGTCAACGTTTACCGGAAGTGCAAACTGCCCGCTGATCGT
>QZLA01000019.1 GCA_004796375.1 Desulfobacteraceae bacterium | reverse complement strand
ACGGGGTGGCCGAGGTCGTGGGTACAGGGCAGGTGATTATTGTTGATGGATGCGGCATCGGGGTTTCCAACATTATGGATATCAAACCGGGAGAGCCAATAGCCGTAGAAAATGTTCGAATTCATTCATTGGTGGATGGATATGGCTACAATTTTAAGAAAAGACAGTTTCTTAAGCCATCGTCGCTATCAATGCAGGAGAAGCTATGATTGAAATTAAAGAATTACGAGCCTTACGCGGGCCCAATCGACATACCCGACATACCTCCATTTTTATGGTTCTGGATATTGGCGCCTATGAGGAACTGCCATCAGATAAAATAGGCGGGTTTTCAGATCGCTTGGTGTCGCTTATGCCAACGCTCCATGAACACGGCTGTTCCATTGGAAAACCCGGGGGCTTTATCCAGCGGCTTGAAAGAGGGACTTGGGCCGGCCATATCATTGAACATATCGCCATTGAACTTCAATGTTTGGCCGGAATGACCGTTGGATACGGTAAAACCCTGGGTACATCAAAAAAGGGGCTTTATATTGTTGTCTTTCGATACCTCGTCGAATCTGTGGGCTTAAGTGCGGCTGAAATTGCCGTATCTTTGTTTGAAGCGGTTGCCCGGGAAAAATATTTTGATATCAACCAGGCGGTTTCCAACCTTAAGGTTCTGCGGGAAAACCATATGTTGGGACCCACGACCTGGAGTATTGTCAAAGAGGCTCAATCCAGAGGTATTCCATTTATCCGGCTGAACCAAGACAGCCATATCCAATTGGGTTATGGCTCACATCAGAAACAGATTCAAGCTTCTATAGCCTGTAATACCTCGGCTATTGCCGTGGAAACCGCTGACGAAAAGACCCGAGTAAAAACCTATTTGCAGAGAGCAGGCATTCCGGTCCCTGATGGTGGGGTCGTATCTTCAGAGGAAGAAGCACTGCTGGTTTTTGAAAGCCTTGGTACTGCAGCTGTTGTCAAGCCGGAGGTGGGGAATCATGGCAACGGGTCCACCATTAATGTGACCGATCCTGAACAACTGAAAATGGCATTTCATGCGGCGCTGGCCTATTATCCCGAGGTAATAGTTGAAGAGTATGTTAAAGGAGGCGATTTCCGATTTTTGGTCATCAATGGAAAATTTGTTGCTGCGGCAAAAAGAGAACCGGCCCATATTATTGGTGATGGAAGATCTACCATCGATGACTTGATTCAAGCCGTTAATTCCGATCCGCTCAGGGGTTTTGGTCATGAAAAGGTGCTGACACAGATTGAAGTCGATGAGATGACCCATAGGCTTTTAGCCTTGAAAGGCCTCTCGGTAGATTCAATACCGGGCAAACATGAATTGGTTTATCTTAAGGCCACAGCGAATCTCAGCCAGGGAGGAACTGCAACAGATGTTACTGATGAGGTCAGTCCGGATATCCGATACATGACTGAACGGACGGCCCAGATCATAGGACTGGATTGTGTGGGTGTTGATGTGCTGGCAAAAGACATCTCACTGCCCCTTGAGTCCTCCGGCCTTAAAGTGGTTGAAGTGAATGCCGCACCTGGATTTCGAATGCATCTTGAGCCGACAAAAGGAACACCTCGAAATGTAGCAAAGCCTTTTGTGGATATGTTATTTCCAATGGGGTATGCACAAATTCCCATTTTAGCCGTGACCGGAACAAATGGTAAAACAACAACCTGCAAACTCATTGCCCACACACTTAAGTATTCAGGAAAAATAGTAGGCCTGACGTGCACGACCGGTGTCATCATTGACGGGAATCCGATTTTGTCCGGAGACTACAGCGGCCCGGAGGGTGCCGGTATTGTTCTTAGGGAACCGTCGGTTGACCACGTTGTCCTGGAAGCTGCACGTGGGGGCATCGCAAGGCGAGGTCTTGGTGTCAGCGAAGTTGATGTGGGTGTTGTGCTGAACATTGGAAAGGATCACCTGGGCAGTGACTGGATAGAATCCCAGGAAGATCTGTGCATGATAAAATCCACTGTGATAGAAGCCGTCAAAAAGACAGGGTTTTCCGTTTTAAATGCAGATGACGAAACGACCATGACAATCCTGGATCGTGCCCGTGGAAATGTTATCTTATTTTCTTTGGATGCAAATAATCAAAACATTATAACACATGTAAATAATGGTGGGATCGCTGTCACGTTGGTTGGCCGAAATGTCATTATCAGGGATCGTGAATTGGATATAAATATCTGTACCCTCGAAGAAATACCTATTACCTTCGACGGAATGATAGATTTTAATATCGCGAACACGCTTGCTGCGATAGGCGCTCTGCATGGCGCAGACATTCCCATCGATCAGATTCGAAACGGCATTATGACATTTTATCCCACACCGAATCAAAACCCGGGACGCATGAACCTATTTGATTTCCAGACGTACAAAGTTTTGTTGGATTACGGACATAATACGGAATCCGCCCGTGCCATGCACAGGTTATTGCCGCGACTTTCACCCGGGAGAAAGGTTGCCTTATGCCATGGCACCGGAAACCGAACCACCGAACAGATCATTGACTATGGAAAAGCCCTGGCATTGGTTTACGATTATATCCTGCTGACCGATTT
>QZLA01000237.1 GCA_004796375.1 Desulfobacteraceae bacterium | reverse complement strand
TGATAAAGCCGGCCACCCATTTTTGCCAGGGCTGCGGGCGCAGCGCTGCAAAGGCCGACAATCTGTGTCAACCCCAAGAAATGTAAACGTATGTACGATCGCCACCCCGTTTCAGTATGCTGTCGGGGTGGCGTTTTTTAATGGAATCAAAAAGTGATGCACGAATACAAAGCCAAGTGCCTCCAATGCGGCGGCCGTCTTTTCCTGAAACGCACCTGAAGAGCGGTGTATCTTTGCTGCAGGTCCTGCAGCCAGAAATACCCTGAAAACAAATATAAAGACCTCATGGATGATTATTTTGAGGATCAGCTTGCTTTTGTTCCGGTGAATCGCCTGTAGAACTGTTATGGTTATTTTTTATTAATTCTGTGTCTGTCAATATGTCAGTAGTGTGTTAGCCTGCCTGTATTTGAACGTACAGGAGAGAAACATGAACTACGAATCATTGCTGGCTGACCGGACACGCCTGATGAGCGCCAATGCCATCAGGGAGATATTAAAGGTGGTATCCAAACCCGGGGTGATCTCCCTGGCCGGGGGGATCCCTTCCGAACAAAGCTTTCCCATGGATCTCATGGCAAACCTGACCGAGGAGGTGCTGTCCGAGTACGGAACCCATGCGTTCCAGTACGACCTGACCGAAGGGTTCATGCCCCTGCGTGAGCAGCTGGCGCTGCTTTTGGCACAGCGGGGAATCGATGTGCCCGCCGAAGATATCTGTGTCACGACTGGTTCCCAGGGCGTACTGGACGGTATTGCCAAGCTGATGATTTCCAAAGGGGACAAGATTGCCCTGGAGGCCCCGACTTACCTGGGAGCGCTGTCTGCGTTCAACCCGTATGAGCCGGAATATATCCGGATGGACATGGATGATGAGGGACTGGTGCCGGAATCCCTGGAGTATACCCTTCAAAACCATAGAGTCAAGTTTATTTACCTGGTGCCCACCTTTCAGAATCCCACGGGCCGGACACTGACCCTGGAGCGGCGCAGGGCTGTGGTGCAGATCATCCAAAAATATGATGCCCTTTTGATTGAAGATGATCCTTACTCTGCCCTGAGATACAGGGGGGAGGCGGTTCCTCCCATCAAGACCCTGGCCCCGGATCATGTGATCTATGTCAGTACCCTGTCCAAGGTGTTTGCACCGGGACTGAGGATCGGTTTTTTTGCGGCCCCTGAATTTATCCGCCAGTGGCTGGTTCTGGGAAAGCAGGGGGTTGACCTTCATACCAGCACATTTAACCAGGCACTGGCCGCCCGATATCTCGCAGGCGGTCATCTGGAACATCACCTGCCCCGCATCATCGATCTGTACCGCCCAAAGCAGGAGGCCATGAGCCGGTCCATTGAAAAACGGCTTCCAACTGAGTTTACCTGCTCCCCGTCAGACGGGGGCATGTTCCTGTGGGTGAGCGGCCCTGAAGGCATGGATATGGAGGTGTTGTACCACCGCTGCGTTGACAAGGGGGTGGCTTTTGTACCGGGGAAGTTCTTTTTTACCCGGGAGAACGAAGGGGCCCAGACCATGCGGCTGAACTACACCATGGCAGATGAAAACACCATTGACCTGGCACTGCAGCGCATGGCGTCAGCCATCGCAGAAATGTAAAAATACGGGCAGCAGGATCATAAGATGTTGATACTTTGACGGTTTGGCATTATGATGTACATCTTTGATTAACCGGTATGATCGGAGATTCAATGCCGCTGTATTATCGATGTGCTGTAGTCCTGATGGTTTTGCTTTTTGTCCTTTTCCAACCCGTCCCGGGTCATTGTTCAATCCCTTCAACCCTGAGTGAGTTCCCGGAATATGACGTGATCGCTCCCAATGTCAAATTCTGGGAGCAGGTGTTCAGCACCTGGTCGGAATCCCAGTCTGCGGTGCATGATGCCAGGCACCTGGATATTGTTTACGCCGTGATCGATGTCAAACCCGGGTACGGGCGTTCGATCCGCCGGGTCAACCGCAAGCGGCAGAACGCCGCCATAAAAAAATACAAAGCCATATTGGCTGGCCTGGCCCGCGGTAAAAAGGAATTAACACCTGAAGAGCAGCGAGTGGCAGACCTGTTCGGTGACCGGGCAGGCCCAAAAGCCTTTAAACAGGCCATGGTAAATATCCGGTGCCAGAAAGGCCTCAAGGAGTCGTTCCGGAAAGGGTTGATCCGGGCAGCTCCATACCTGGAACGGTTCAGGCGGATTTTCAACGAATACGGCCTGCCAGAGGATTTGGTGTATCTGCCCTGTGTGGAGTCTTCCTATGATCTCAAAGCCTACTCACGGTTCGGGGCGGCCGGGATATGGCAGTTCACCCGCTCTACGGGCCGGCGGTACATGAGGGTGGATTATGTGGTGGATGAGCGTCGGGATCCATTGATCTCCACAGTGGCAGCCGCACGGCTGCTCAAGAAGAATTTTGATATGACCCAGAGCTGGCCCCTGGCCATTACCGCTTACAACCATGGTCTTAACGGGATATTGAGAGCAAAGAAACGGGTTGGCGGATATGAACATATTTTTACGACCTACCGGTCCCGTACATTCAAATTTGCATCCCGCAATTTCTATTCGGAGTTTCTGGCTGCCCGCAATGTGGCAAAGAATGCGAAGGTCCATTTCGGCAGGATCCCCAAGCAAAATTCTCCTGAACTCAAGCGTCTGACCCTGCGTGGATTTGCCGATGCCAAGGCACTGGCGGTTTTTTTGAATATTGAGCTGGATACCCTCAGGCAGTTGAACCCGGCATTGAGAAAGCCGGTATTCTCGGGCCAGAAGCATATCCCAAAGGACTATCAACTCTGGCTGCCGGCCGGCATTCCGGTGTCCAAACTCAACCAGATCCCCAAGCGTCTGTTCAGTGCCAAACAGAAACCCAGCCGGTTTCACCGGGTAGAAAAGGGGGATACAGCCGGAAAGATTGCCCGGATCCATGGTGTGCGTGTGAAGGATCTGATCCTGGCCAACAACCTGGACCGGCGGGCAACCATCTATATCGGTCAGAACCTGCGGATTCCGGTATTGGGAAAAGGTGGGGCAACAATTGCCAAAACGGCTCCCCCTGATAAGGTGGCGGTGGCCAAGGTGGCGCCTGTCACTGGAGATACAGTCCCTGTCGCTTCACCAGTTCAACCCGCGGTTCTTGAGTCTCCTGCCGTGCCTTCACCGGAAGCCATTGCACCGGTCACAGGAAAGACACCACCCAATATAGTGCTGGGCCATCTCAAGGTTGAAAAGGTGATCCAAGAAAAGGGGGATGATTTGGGGGTCGTGCGGATAGAAGCCGCGGAAACCCTTGGTCATCTGGCCATGTGGCTGGAGGTCCCCACCCAGTCCATTCGAAGGCTCAACCGGCTCAGATACGGCCAGGCCATTGCCATTGACAGACCTTTGAAGGTTCCCCTGAACCGGGTATCGGCACTGGAATTTGAGGGCCGCCGCTATGAATATCATATGGGGCTGGAGGAGGATTTTTTTGACAGCTACCAGGTATCCCATGTGGCCCGGTACCGCGTTGAACCCGGTGACAACCTGTGGACCCTTTGCCAAAAGAGGTTTGAAATCCCCATGTGGCTCCTTAGAAAATATAACCCCGGCATCAATCCGGGCCGGATCAGGCCCGGCCAGGAAATTGCCTACCCCGTGGTCATCGAAGGTGTGGGGGCAGCCGGTTAGATCCCGTGTTTTTTTTTCAGGCCCCTGAACTGGTCATAGGTAAGGCCCAGGGATTTGGCCGCCTTTCTCTGGTTAAAGCGGGCATTTTCAAGTGATTTTAAAAGCATCTGAATTTCAAGTTCACGGACAGCATCCTTGATCGGCAGGGCCATAAGTTTGTCTGCAAGCGCCGGGTCATATCTTCCAGGGTCCTGCTCAAGCGGCACTTTGTTAGCAGGCTCACCGGTTGTTGAGACACTCGGAATGCCCGTGGTGTTCCCCGGGTTGCCCATCATGTGGGCAGCGTCATCCGGATGCCCAAAGGGGTTGAACCGGATCTCTGAAATCTCAGGGGTAGGGGATTTGTACACGGCCCGCTCCACCACATTTTTCAGTTCCCGGATATTACCCGGCCAGGGATAGGTTTCAAGAGCCTGGACCGCAGGATCGGTGAGTTGGGGCACCTCCTCCCAGCCCAGTTCATATGCCATGCGCCGGGCAAAATGGTTGGCTAAAAGAACGATGTCGTCCTTTCTTTGGCGAAGCGGGGGAACAACCACCACCTCAAAGGAGAGACGATCCAGAAGGTCGGCCTTAAACTCACCCTTTTGGGCCATGGCCGGCAGATCGGCATTGGTGGCGGCCACAATCCTGACATCCACGGTGATGGACCGGGAGGAGCCCACCCGCTCAAAGCTGTTGTACTCCACCACCCGGAGTATTTTCTCCTGGACCTCTATAGGAATGGTGCCGATTTCGTCCAGAAACAGCGTCCCCTCATTGGCCATCTCAAAACGCCCGGTTTGGCGGGCTGACGCACCTGTGAACGCGCCCTTTTCATATCCGAACAGCTCTGATCCGATCAGGGTCGGGGTCAGGGCGGAACAGTTCAGGGTGATCAAGGGTTTCTGCCATCGCCTGGACAGATAGTGAATTCTAGAAGCGGCCAGTTCCTTTCCTGTGCCCCGCTCTCCGATGATCAAGACCGGGCGGTTAATGGGGGCCACCTGTGAGATCTGGTCCTGGAATTCGTGAAACGCTTCGGATTGACCGATCTCTTCGCTCACCGGCGGGTGTTTTTCATAGTTTGCCATTGTTGTTCACCATAATCGGGTTAAATTGGCTGTAAGTTGGCCTACATTACCATGCTGGAAGATTTTGTCAATAGATATAACTAATTGAAATATTGGCTGATTTTATGAAATTGCCTGTGTTGGCACACCTCATGCTATACCGTAAAGCAAGATCAGCCCGAAAAAGAAACCACATAAAATAAGACAAGGAGACTGACCATGGGTATTTTTACACGATTCAGAGATATTGTAACCTC
>QZLA01000291.1 GCA_004796375.1 Desulfobacteraceae bacterium | reverse complement strand
TGGCAGAAAAAAAGGGATAATATCTGTGCAGCACCCCTGTCCCTGTTTGATGAGGGACCGCACGCCGGGACCGAAATCACCACCAGGCAGGAACCGGTCAAGCAGCGTACACAGGACGCCCATGAGTTTTTCAGCCTGACGCCGCTGATGACCCCGCTCATCTACATCCAAAATGAGTTCGCAAGGGACACAGGCATCATCCATGACCGGACCACCGGGCTGACCTGGCAGCAGTCCGGATCCCTGTACCCCATGAACCTGCCCACTGCCAGGACCTATATCGATCATTTGAACCAGACCGCCTTTGCCGGAATCAATCGCTGGCGTTTACCCACAATCGATGAACTGGTGACCCTTTTGAGACCGTTGCCTGAGAATGAGGATCACTGTATCGAGCCGGTATTTGATACCACCCAGACCTATCTGTGGAGCTCGGATGCCTGTACCTTTATTTCAAGCTGGTATGTCAATATCGAGATGGGGTTTGTCGGTCACAATGATGTGGGCAGTTTTTATTATGTCAGGGCTGTCAGCTGATTCAGGTGGCGGATGCCGTTGCAGGTTGTTCATTCTCAAACAACAGTATGGAAAATTCAGCCCCTTCCCCCTGGCGGGATTCCACATCAATGGTCCCGTCATGTTTCTCAATGATATCATAGACCACTGAAAGACCCAGGCCCACACCCTTGCCTTTTTTCTTGGTCGTGAAAAACGGCTCAAAAATATTGTTGATGATCACCTTGGGAATCCCCGGTCCGGTATCTTTGAACTTGATACTGACTCCGCGCTGCTCGGGTTTTGCCATCGTGGTCACTGTCAGCGTTCCGCCATTGGTTGCGGCCATGCCTTCTGCCGCATTGGAGATGATATTCATGAACACCTGCTTGAGCTGATCTGCTGACCCCTTGATTTTCGGCAGATCCTTTGCAAACCGGGTGTCAAGCTTAATGTGATTGATTTTCAACAAATTGGCATTCAGCATCAGGGTCTGATCCAACAGTTCATTGATATCACACGGGATTAACTCCATGGTTGACTGCCGGGCAAACATCAGCAGGTTATTGATGATGCCGCTCATCCGCCGGGTTTCGGTTTCCATAAGGTTGAGATATCCGATGAACAGGTCGATCCCGGCCTGGGAGACAGCCTCCTCTTTGAGGATTCTCTGGCACAGTTTGACCAGGTTCAGGATCCCGGCCACGGGATTATTGATCTCATGCACCACGGCTGAGGACAGTTTTCCAAGGGATGCCATTTTATCCTGGTGGAGCAGCCGTTCCTGGGCGGCACTAAGCCTTCGGTTGCGGTCATCAAGCATCCGGACCAGATCTTCCCGTGAGGTTTGGTCATCTATGACCGGGGGCGTGATATCCCTGCTGATTTCAATAAACTTGGTGATTTCCCCCTTTTCATTCCAGATCGGTGAAATGGATACTTCAACATCACGGGGCTGCCCTTTCCGGCCGGGCCGCTTTAGCTGCATCCTGCAGGGCCTGCGATTGGTCACCGCCTTTTCAAGGGGGCAAAGTGTCCGGCAGTTCTGGTTTTTCTGGTGCCTTTCAGTGAAGATTTCGTAGCATTTCTGGCCGATCACATCCTCTCGTGCCAGATCCATCTGCCTGATAAAGGCGTCATTGGCATCAAGGATAACCTGTTCGGGAGATAGGATCAGAATTGAATCCTGGATACCATTGAAAATGGTTGTTATTTCTTCATTGGACAAGATCATGACAGGACCTTAGTGTGAAGATGATTCAATCTGCTTAGGAGTCTACCACAGCTTGTCCCATTAAAAAACTTCAAAATTATTTTTCAGGATCGGGTCTATGGATTTTCAGGGTGTTGAAAATATAGACCGGGTGTGGCACTTTTCAACACCTTTTCAAAACGGCTTGTTTTACAAGGGTTTCCTGGCTTTCATGGTCCAACGCCAACCCTTGAGGTGATGACATATCCTACAGGCGGGATCTCTTCAGGTATTACGACTGAATTGTTACAACCACTCAAAGCCCCCACCAGCCAAGCCTCTTCCCTGTTTCTTTTACCATGCCGCACCTCTGGTATCCGAATTGCTCTTACCTATGCACACATCAACAGAGAATAAACCTAAACAGGAGGACAGTCATGGAAAGATCAGCAAGCCGTCACGTATGGAAGACAGAAGGTCAGGCCAAAACCCATCCCTGTATCTGGATGCAGTCAGGGGCGGTCAAAAAGAAGTCCTGTACCCATTACTATGCCTGCAACACCTGCAAGTATGACCAGGGCATGGAAAAGCTGGTCACCGCAGGCAAGCACATCTCCTGGCAGGATGCCATGCGACTCAGGAACAGTACCGACAGGATCTGCCGCCATACCATGACCCAGAGAACCGGCACCAAAATCTGCCCCATGAACTACAACTGTTCCCGGTGCGATTTTGACCAGTACTTTGAAGACACCCTTGCCCCCCGTACCGGAAACACCGGCGTGGATATCCGCAGCATCAAGGGCTTTGACCTTGCACAGGATTACTACTTCCACAACAGGCACACCTGGGTCAGCATCGAAAGCGGGGGCACCATACGCGTCGGAATGGATGATTTTTCCGCCAAGGTGTTTGGCGCGGCCAACGGATTTGAACTCCCCCTGACCGGGCAGGAGCTCAACCGTGATACCATCGGCTTCGGGATGAAAGTCAAAGATCATCTGGCCGATGTGGTGTCACCCGTCAATGGCATCATCACCGGCGTAAACCCCTCATTGAGACATGATGCGGCAGTATCATCCCATGATCCTTATGGCAACGGGTGGCTGTTTACCGTTCATCATCCCGACCCGGAAACCATAACAGAGGAACTGCTCAAGGATGAAGACAGTGTTCAATGGCTGGAGCAGGATATTCATAGCCTGGAAACCATGATCGAGGATGTGGCCGGCCCAATGAGCACCGATGGCGGGTTTATCCAGACGGATGTGTATGGGAATCTGCCTGCTTTGGGATGGGACAACCTCACCCACCGGTTTCTCGGGACCTGACGCAGCTTTTGCAAACACTTTTGCATTCGGCGCCCGGAGCATAATTCATCGATTAAACGACATGAAGGATATGACTGTCATGAAATTGAACCAAAACCGCACCCCCCCTGCCTGCATCTGGGAGCAGGCAGGGGTCGTCCCTAAAAAAAAGTGCACCGTGGAGTTTAACTGCCAGGACTGCAAGTATCACCATGCATTGCAGAAAATTGCTACGGAAAATCGAAGGCTTCGGGCCCGTGGCATCGAACCTAAAGGGAAACGGGGACGGCTGGTGTCATGGGAGGAAAAACTCAGGCTTCAGCCGCAGTCCCGGCGTCCGTGTATCCATCATATGAAAAATTATATTGAATTTCGGCTCTGTCACAAGCACTATCACTGTATTGATTGTGAGTTTGATCAGTATTTCAATGACCAGTTCAAGGTGACCACGGTTCTCAAACCGGTGGATTACACCAATATCTCCGGTATTGCCATGCCACTGGGTTATTACTTTGACAAGGGGCACACCTGGGTGAAAATTGAGGACAAGAATACCGTAAAAATCGGCATGAGTGATTTTGCGTCAAGGCTTTTCGGCTGTTTTGACGAGATCAGCACCCCATTGATCGGTAAACCGCTGACCCGGGGAAAAGAAGTATTCCTTGTTTCAAGAGAAGGCAAAAAGATATCGTTCACCGCCCCGGTCAACGGTGTGGTCATCGGGGTCAACACCCGGCTCAGCCATCACCCGGAACTGATTAACCAGGCCCCCTATACTGACGGATGGGTCATCAATGCCTACTGTCCGGACCTTAAGAATGACCTCAAGCACCTTGAGTTCATGGATTCTGCAAAATCTCATATGGATCACTGCGTGAACACGCTGTATGATATCCTGGAGACCGAAAGCCAGATCATGGCTGCTGACGGCGGGGAACTTGGGAATGATATTTTCGGCAATGTGCCGTCGCTGTCCTGGGAACGACTGGTGGATACCTTCATACACCCAGGTCCCTGATGGCATCTGCAATCATGATGTTGCAGTACCGGCAGAACCGACTGGACTTCTTATCCACATCCTCAAGGCTGCGGCAGTAGTGCATCATACACAATTCATCCCGGCAGTGGCGAAGGTTGAAGGTATGTCCCAGTTCATGCACGGCCTCCTTGATGATTCGTTTGTAACTGCTTTGAAGAAATCCGGTATCAAGCCCCTGCACCAGGCGGGAAATGGAGATGAGCGCTGCGGTTCCGCCAAGCTGGGCTTCACCGTAAACATAGGTCAGCACCGGGATAAACAGGTCCTCCCGGGTGATGCCGATGACCTTCAGTATATCATCGGGGGCATGTGTCTCAAGGGCTTCCAGAATCTGTGTGGAATGATACTGTTTCCTGCCCGGGTCCCAGGCAAAGTCAATGTTGTTGAACAGTGACAGGATCCGGGTATCCAGGTCAAAGGCCTCATTCACTCCAAATGCCACCGCTTCAAGAATCCAGTCGGAAATTTCACCGATAGGAGCGATCAGAATCGTTCTTCTGGTGCTCATTCAACCGCTCAATGTGCCGGTATGATCACCACCGGTTCTCTTCAAACCATACCGTTTGATCTTATTGTAGAGTGTTGACCGGTCCACCCCCAGTAACTGGGCGGCTCTGGATATGTTCCAATGTGTTGCCTGAAGGACCTTACCGATATGGTCCTGCTCAACATCCTTCAACGCAATGTGAGGGGTTTTGTGATCCTGTGGATCCGGTTTTGAAATGGGCAGGTCCTCGACACCGATGGTGCTGGATTTGCAGATCACCACCGCCCGCTCAATGGCATTGGACAGCTCCCTGATATTGCCCGGCCATTCGTGAAGCATCAATTCATCCATGGCATCGCGGTTGATCCGTTTCACCTCACGGTTGACCTCCTGGGTAAACTTGGCCAGAAAGTGTTCCGCCAGTAAAGGGATATCCTCTTTTCGTTCCCGAAGCGGGGGCATGCTGAAGGTGATGACGTTTAAACGGTAAAACAGGTCTTCACGGAATGTTTTCTGCCGGACCGCCTCTTCCAGATCGGCATTTGTGGCGGCCACCACCCTGAAACTGGCCGTGATGGACTGGGTTCCCCCCACCTTGTAAAAAATACGATCCTCCAGAACCTCCAGAAGATCAATCTGCATGCGCATGCTGATCTCGCCGATCTCATCCAGGAACAGGGTGCCGCCGGAAGCCATCTCCAGCCGTCCCTTACGGGTTTCCTTGGCATCGGTAAACGCGCCCTTCTGGTGCCCGAACAGCTCGCTTTCCATGATATGATGGGGGATGGCACCGCAATTCACGCTGACAAACGGACCGTTCCGGTTGGGACTGCTGGAGTGAATGGCCTTGGCAGCCAATCCCTTCCCGGTTCCGGTTTCTCCAGTGATCAGTACCGTGGCATCGGTGTCGCTGATATCCTCAATCAGGTTAAAAATCTCCTGCATGGCGCCGGACTGACCGATCATGCTTTCAAACCGGGTCCTTTGCTGGTATTCCTCCTTGAGAAACAGATTTTCGTCCTTGCGGGACCGGTGTTCAATGAGTTTGTCGATCACCACCCCGAGTTCGGTGGGATCAAAGGGTTTGAGCAGATAGTCAAACGCGTGATACTTCATGGCCTGGACCGCAGAGGGGATGGACCCGAATGCGGTCACCATGATGACATCAATGTCCGGATAATCCTCTTTGACATGTTTGAGTACATCCATACCGCTCATGCCGTCCATCTGGATATCCAGCAGGATGATATCAAAATGCCGGGTTTTGAGTATGGCCAGGGTGGCTTCACCGCTTGCCGCACTCTCCACGCGATGGCCGTCCCGCTGAAGCCACCCGGATAATGATTCCCGGATGATCAGCTCATCATCCACCACCAGAATCTTTGCCGGTTCCATAAGCGACTCCGTTTGTCACGGGTTGGCACGGGTTTCCCTTTCTTCATAGGGCCAGCTCCAACCCGTATTGTTCAAGATCGTATCCGGTTACCTCCTGTTAATCGACCTGAGGTCTGGGCAGGACATTGGCGCGCTCGGCAATTTCCGGCACGCGCTGCTCCCATTCGATGGCCATGAGATGGACACCTGCCACCCCTTCCATCTCTTTAAACTCTTCGATCTGCTCCAGGGCGAATTTGATTCCCTCCTCAGCTTGTTCTTTTTTATCCACGGATTTGAGCCGTTTGATCAACTCATCCGGGATATCCATACCCGGTACGAATTTTTTCATGAAATTGGCCATACCGGCATTTTTCATGGGCGTGACGCCTGCGAGGATATAACACTTCTCATGGAGGCCCATATCCACGGTCATTTTCATGAAATCCCTGAACTTTTCCATGTTGAATATACACTGGGTCTGGATAAAATCCGCGCCTGCGTCGATTTTGCTGGCCAGGCGGTGCACCCGGTATTCGTATGGGTCTGCAAAGGGGTTGCAGGCTGCACCTACGAACATTTTCGGGGCCACATCGATATCCTCCTCATTCAGAAATTTTTCTTCATCGCGCATCTTCTTGACCATGGCAATGAGCTGCATGGAGTCGATACAGTGAACGTTTTTTGCCTGGGGGTGGTTTCCAAAGGTCTGGTGATCTCCGGACAGGCAGAGCATGTTCCTCACCCCAAGGGCATAAGCGCCAAGGATATCCGCCATCATGGCCAGGCGGTTCCTGTCCCGGCAAACCATCTGGAAATTGGGCTCCAACCCTTCCTGGAACAGGAGGGCAGACCCGGCCAATGAGGACATCCTGACCACAGCGGTCTGGTTGTCCGTCATGTTTACAGCATCCACATTGCCCTTGAGATATTGGAACTTTTCTTTCAGATGCGCTACATTGGCACCTTTGGGAGGGCCGCACTCGCCGGTGAATGCAAAATGTCCTGCTTTCAGAATCTTTTCCAGATTGCTGCCTGATTTGAACTCACTCATTTTGGCTCTCCTTTATCTTAAATATTGCCCTCGACCAACTCTTCCCGGATGCTTCTCCTCGGGCCGCCGTCCCTGGCTGAACGCCAATCCTTAAACCCCTTGACCGCCAACAGGTCATCCACCTTGCCCTGCTCCATTTTCTTTTTAACAATGGTATCCCAGATACACTCGGTATCTTTATTGACCTCGCATGCACCATTGGAGGACCCCCCGCAGGGACCGTGCAGCAGACTCTTGGCGCAACGGGCAATGGGACAGATCCCGCCGAACAGATGGATGCCGCAGGTGCCGCATCCGGCGCAACGTTCCTCCCAGACCCCATGCTGGGTTGCTCCCCCAAAAAAAGTGGTATTCACGGCCGGGTAAAACACCTGTTCCCTGTACATTTCAGACAGGAACTGGGGTCCGACACCACACGCCATAGACACCACGGCATCATAGTCCCCCACCGTGTCGCCCAGTTGAGAGACATATTCATTATCGCATTGCCGCTCAAGGACATGGGTATCGATCTCAAGTTCGTTTTCAGCCTTCTTCCTGGCAATCTTCAAGGCGGAGGCCAGCACCTCCACCTCTTTTGCACCGCCGACATTACACACCGTCACACACCCCTTGCAGCCGACAACAAGGATCTTTTTATCGGTTTCCACCATGGATAATATCTCTTCAAGAGACTTTCGATCTGCAACTATCATGATTCACCCCTATGATTTTAGGACCATGCCTGCCTAAAGATGCCCTATTGGTTGTGCTCCAGGCAGACAGTGATCATGTTTTGGTTACTCGTTCAAAATCAAGCTGCACAACTCCCTTTGACCGGGGTCGGACCCAGTTTTGCCACCTGCTCAACCATTTCATTGGCGATTTCAGCAAACCTGGCACCCTGGGCGGAGGACAGGTTGTACATCTCAACCCGCTCGGGTTCCACCCCGATCTCCTCAAGGGTGCGCTTGACGTAATCCACCTTGCGCCTGGCCTTTAGGTTGCCTGCAATGTAATGGCACTCGCCTTCAAGACATCCGGCGACATAGACGCCATCCGCACCGTCCTCAATGGCATTCAGCAGGTGAATAATATCCACCCTGCCTGTGCACGGCACCTGGATGACCTTGACATTGGTCGGATAGGACAGCCTCATGGAACCTGCCAGGTCCCCTGCGGCATACGCTCAGTACTGGCAGCAGAACGCGATGATCCTGGGTTCAAATTCTCTGGTCATTTCATATCCTCCATTGGTTCTGACATATACCTTTGCAAAGGCGTTACATTACGCCGATATTTTATTGAACAGGGCGTTGGTCTTGGCCATGATCTGCTGATCCGTGAAATGGTTCAATCGGATCGCCTTGCCTGGGCACTCCCCTACACAGGCCCCACAGCCATGGCATTTGGATGCCTCGATCACGGCGTACCCATCTGCATGGATATAGGCAATCTCGTAGGGGCAGGTCCTGACACAGGTCAGGCAGACCGCACATTTCTCCTTCTCCACCTCTGCCACAATGCCGCCCACCATCAATGAATCCTTGGAGAGGATCGTCATGGCACGGGCCACGGATGCCCGGGCCTGGGCAATGCTCTCTTCCACAGGTTTCGGGTAATGGGCCAGCCCGGCGACAAACAGTCCGTCCGACGCAAAATCAACCGGCCGGAGTTTGGCATGGGCTTCCACCAGGAACCCTTCATTGTTAACCGGCACCTTGAACTTTTCAAACAGGTCCTTGTTGGCCGCCGGAACGACACCGGAAGCCAGCACCACCAGATCCGGGGACAGTTTCACCGGCATCTGGAGCACATGATCGATCACCTCAAGCTCCAGAACGTCCTCGGCATCCCGCCTGACGACCGGCATCTGTTCAAGATCGTAGCGGATGAATATCACACCGAGGTTGCGGGCTTCCATGTACAGGTCCTCCCTGAATCCATAGGAACGGATATCCCTGTAGATCACATATACCTTGGTCTGGGCTCTTTTCTTTTTGAGGGTGATGGCGCTCTTCAGGCTGTGGGTACAGCAGATTTTACTGCAGTAGGGGTTTTCATTGTTCCGTGATCCCACACACTGGATAAAGGCCACGGACCGCGCATTTTCTATCCGCTCATCCGCCTGCCTGAATGCCGCATCCATCTCCAGGTGGGTCAGTACATCCGGATCCTCGCCATACCGGTATTCATTGGGCCGGTATTCAAGGCCCCCGGTGGCAAGGATCGCTGCCCCGTGTTCAATCACGGTATCCGTTCCTGTTGAACCTTTGGTGACCGTGGTGACAAAATTTCCCATGGACCCGGTGGTATTGCTGACCTCGGAATCCAGGTGCAGGCTGATGGACGGATGCGATGTCACACTGTCCTCAAGTCCTGCAAGATAGGTGTGGATATCTTCACCCTGCCAGGTGGAGTTCAGGTGTTTGGCAATGCCTCCCAGACCGCTGGTCTTTTCAACCAGGTGCACATCTACGCCCTGACCGGCTGCACTCAATGCCGCTTCCAAGCCGGCCACCCCGCCGCCGATCACCAGGATCGATTTCTTGATCTCCAGGCTGATCTGGTGTAAGGGTTCAGCAAAAGCAGCCCGGGCCACGGCCATTCGAACCAGGTCCTTGGCTTTTTGGGTGGCCTGGTCCGGGTTATTCATATGGACCCAGGTATTTTGATCACGGATATTGGCCATCTCAAACAGGTACTTGTTCAGGCCCGCGTCCCGGATGGTTTCCTGGAACAGCGGTTCATGGGTGCGCGGCGAGCATGCCGCCACAACCACCCGGTTGATATTTTTATCCGTGAGGATCTCTTTCATGTGATCCTGGGTGTCCTGGGAGCAGGTGAACAATTTGTCCTCCACGTGCACCACATGGGGCAGGTCCCTTGCATACTCGCGGACAGCCGGCACATCTGCTATGCCGCCAATGTTGATCCCGCAGTTGCACACCCACACGCCGATTCTCGGCTCCTGATCACTCACATCGATTTCGGGCGGCAGTTCCCTGGTCCGGGTCATCTGCCAGCGCTGATCTTTCATGATGGCCGATGCACTGGCCGCAGCCGCTGATGCCTCCATGACCGAGGCCGGGATATCTTTTGGCTCCTGGAATGCCCCGCACACATAGACCCCATCCCGGGTGGTTTGTATCGGCAGAACATCTGATGTTTTGGCAAATCCGTGGTCATTGAGTTCAATGCCCAGTTTGCCGGCCAGTTCACCTGCCCCTTCCAATGGGGCAAGCCCGACGGACAGGACGACCATATCAAAAACCTCTTCCACGGTGCTTCCGGGCTCACTGGCGTATACGATCCGGTATTTATCCCCGGGTTCCGGGAACACCGAGTGGATCCTGGAGCGGATAAAACGAACCCCACTGTCATCTTCGGCACGGATATTATATTTATCAAACTCTTTACCGTGGGTCCGCATATCCATGAAAAAGATCGCCGTATCCAGCCCATGGGGGCTGTGCTCTTTGGCAATCACCGCCTGTTTGTTGGCATACATGCAGCAGACCCCTGAGCAGTATGAGTTATCCCCTTGATTGATATCCCGGGATCCCACACACTGGATCCAGGCGATCTTCTGAGGCTCTTGTTGGTCAGACGGCCGGACCAGATGACCGGCATAGGGACCGGAGGCAGACAGAATCCGCTCAAACTCGATACTGGTCACCACATTGGGGCTGTGCCCATAACAATAGGTGACCATCTCCTTGGGTTCAAAGGGGGTGAAGCCCGGCGCCAGGATGATGGCACCCACATCCAGTGTGTGCTCCTGTGCGACCATGGCATGATCCACAGCATTGGCGAGGCAGGCCTCAACACACTGCATACACTCCGAGCAATAGCCGCAGTTAAGACAGCGGTCCGCCTCCTTTCTTCCCTCTTCTTCACCATACCCCAGTTCCACCTCATCAAAATTTCCCTGGCGTGCCGCAACCGGAAGTTCCGGCATTTTATATCTGGGGATCACCTCGGTTTCTTCATCCACAGGTCTGAACTGGGGATCTTCAACAACCTCCTGCTGGCGTCCCTCTTCCATATCCCTGCCGGTGAGATAGCGGAGCATCGACTCTGCAGCCTCCATACCCGATGCAATGGCTGATATCGCCACACCCGGACCGGTCTGGACATCCCCGCCGGCAAATACGCCGGGTTTGTCCGTGGCATAAGTCAAAGGATGTACCTCGGTGGTTTTCCACCGGCTGATCCGAATATCGGCAAGATCTTCAAGTGCGGACACATCCGGATGCTGCCCGATGGCTGGGATCAATTGATCGATGTCGATATCGTACTCGCTGCCCACAACCGGTACCGGGCGCCTCCTGCCGGAGGAATCCGGTTCGCCCAGTTCCATTTTGATCACTCTTAAACCGGTGACTTTTCCGTCTGCGCCAAGGATTTCCTGGGGTGCTGCCAGGTAGACAATCTTCACCCCTTCATCCTCGGCCGCCCGGATCTCCTCTTCCCATGCCGGCATTTCGGTCCGGGTCCGACGGTACAGGATGGTCACCTCGTTGGCACCCAGCCTGACGGCTGACCGGGCCACATCAATGGCCACATTGCCGCCGCCGATGATGCCCACCTTTTTTCCGACACGGGTATTACCGGTCAGGTTGAGTTCACGAAGGAAGTCCACACCCTGGCTCACGCCGTCAAGGGTTTCACCGGGAACCCCAAGTTCAATGCCCTGGTGGGCCCCCAGCGCTAAAAACACAGCCTCATATCCGTCGGACATGAGGCTGTCAATGGTCATATCTTTTCCAAGGGCTTTATTCAATTCTATCTTTACGCCCAGCCGGGTAATCACTTCGATATCCTTGTCCAGAATGTCCCTTGGCAGGCGATGGGCCGGAATCCCCACCCTGAGCATCCCGCCCGGCTCGGGCAGGGCCTCAAAAATGGTTGAATCAACCCCTTTTTTGGCCAGGTGGAACGCCGCAGACAGTCCGGCCGGTCCGGAGCCAATGATAGCTGCACGTTTGCCGATCTTCTCTGCACAGGGAATTTCAACTTCCCTGGGGTCAAAGGCGTCGGCCGCCAGCCGTTTTAAATCACGTATGGCCACAGGCTCATCCTTTTCACACCTGCGGCAGGCATCCTCGCATTCATGGGGGCAGATCCTGCCCAGCGTGGCTGGCAGGGGCAGCTGCTCCATAATGATTCCCAATGCCTCTTTGTATTTACCCTCTTTGACCATTTGCACATACCCTTGAACATTCAACCCGGCAGGGCAGGTCAGACGGCAGGGTGCCGTATCGGTCTTTTCAATGGCAAATGCCGAGGGCATGGCCTGGGGATACAGTTTGAACGCCGCCCTTCGGTCGGCCAGGCTTTCATCAAACTCACTGGGGAGTTCCACCGGGCAAACCTTGGCACACTCACCACAGGCCGTACATTTCTCAAGATCGATAAACCGGGGCTGTTCTTTCAGGGTAACGGTAAAATCACCTTTCTCACCTGTTACCGACTCGATATCGGTCTGGGTCATCAATTCAATATTCAGGTGCCGCCCGGCCTCGACCAGTTTCGGGGATATAATGCACATGGAGCAGTCATTGGTGGGAAAGGTCTTGTCCAACTGGGCCATGGTGCCGCCAATGGCCGAATTATTGTCCACCAGGTAAACCAGAAAGCCTGAATCCGCCAGGTCCAGGGATGCCTGGATACCGGCAATCCCGGCTCCGACCACCATTACCGCGCCGTTTTTACTTTCGGTCATTTGAAGTCCTCCTTATATCATCCGGCTGTTTAAAGCCCGAATTCAGCCAGATCCGGCCCCAGATAGGCCCGTTCGGTTTCTGCAAGCATCCCCATGGCCAGGGCAATGATGGTCCACAAATGAACCACATGGTATTCACCACCGAAATGCTCCCCAATGTCTTCAATCTGACCGTGACAGTTATGGCACGGTGCAATTACGTAACTGGCTTTGGTGGCCATGATCTGGTTAAACTTGATCTTTCCAAACGCCCGCCTCTGGTCCGGGAAACCCGCCTGGAGTGCCCCGCCGCCTCCGCCGCAGCAAAAATTGTTGTCATGGCTGGGTACGGTGTCGATGAAATTTTCCTCTCCCACCACGGTTTTAATCACAAATCGCAGGTCATCCACAATTTTGTTGGAACCGCTTTTTCTGGCAATGTTGCACGGGTCCTGCACCGTGAATTTTACTCCCAGATCCCTGTTCCAATCCGAATTGACCACAAGCTTTCCTTCACGGATCCACTGGGCGTAGAGTTCTATAATGGTGATGAGCTCAAAGTTGTGCGGGATATTGAATCTGCGCAATCCTTCCAGGATTGCAAAATAGGAGTGGCCTCACTCGGTATTGACCACCTGCTTGCACTTCAGGTTGTTGTCTATGTGATAGACAAATTCCTCAATGATATACTTCCACCCCTCATTATCAGCCATGAACATACAGTAATTCTCACCGGCCCACATGACTGAAGGATAGGTCCAGTCCGCCTCTACTTTGTGGAGGATCTTCCACAGCGGTCCCATCTCCTCCGGTTCAGTGACCGGCTCCCTGGAGTTCTGGTTTAGGGCCATATGAGCTCCTGCCCGGTCCACGCTGACTTCAAGGTCCTCGAATCCCGGATGAGTGTCGCGGATCTCCTCGGCCACATCCAGAACCGTAAATTCAAAATCCTCTTTTGCGGCGCCCATGGCACTTCCGGTCCGGATATGCTGATCGCAGGACCCGAGTATCCCCCTGGGCCGTTTTTCGCGCGGCACCTTCTGCCTGAGGTTATAGATCAGTTTGGGAATATCCACATTCATGGGGCAGGCGAACACGCAGCGGGCGCACATGGAGCACACCCATATCCAGTTGCTTTGCTTGATCTGCTCGTCCATCCCCAGATTGATCATCCGGATCAGTTTTCTGGGATCCATTTCAAACTGCTCGGATGCCGGGCAACCGCCGGTGCATGTACCGCAGGTCAGGCACAGGTCATAATTTCCCTGCGGTACTTTGTAAAGGACATCCTCCTTTAATTCTGTATCAAGGTCATCTACCTTTATTGCCTCTGCCATCTTGCCTGTCCCCCCTTTTACCTGAGTTTGGCTGCATTCAGATATTTACCAAGCTTATCCTCTCCTCCGATGGTTATGATGTGAACCCCCTGGCAAATATCTCTTAAGCCGTTGACTGTTTCAGCAAAGAGTTCAATGCTGGCTTTTTGTTTATCCGGTGATTGCTGCAATTTTTGAATCACCCAGTCAGGCACCAGTCCGGACTTGAAATGCCGGTTCAGGAACTTACCCATTCCAGCCGTCCTCAAAATCATCACCTCAGCAATAACGGGAACGTTGAACTGCCCGACCTGTTTCATAAACCGGGAAAACTGGTCCAGGTCAAATATGGGCGTGGTTAGAAAGTAACCCGTGCCCACGTTCATCATATCCTCCATCTCCTCCATACCGCGTTTGGGAACATTTTTTCCCCAGGGGGTCTCCACCCCGGATCCCAGTACAAAGTCCATCTTTTTCCCAAGCTCCTGACCTTCAATGGTCACCCCCTGTTTGAGATGATCCAGCACGGACCCCAGTTTTCCTGAATCCACATGGAAAAACATGGATTCCTGGAGGGTATCCCCTGAAATACGGTAATCCTCCGTAAATACCAGCAGATTTTCCACACCGCTGTCATGTGCAGTGGACAGGTCTTTTTGGAGCTGATACCGGTTTTTATCCCGGGTGGTCGTCTGGTAAATGGCATTGAACCGGTTCTGCTTGAGGATCTCGCATGTCTTTATGGTGTCGCCGACCACACCCTCAAGTTCTATTTCAGAGACAGACACCCCGTCCACGCGCCCCTTGACCTTCTTGAGCCTGTCAATCAAGGTTTCAGGGTCATCATCCCCCATGGGAGCCTGAACTTCAGAGGTTACCACAAACCTTTTTTTCTCAAGTGCTTCTTTTAAGTTCATAATCTGCCTCCTCTTATTTTAGTCCAAGTAATTTTGCCACTTCCTCTTTAAGCTGGGGCAGGGGCAATGGCTTGGAAAAACACACATCCGCACCATTTTCTTTCATCTGCTTGAACTTCTCATCATCCAGATAGGCGGAAAGAACGATAATCTTGGTCGCCTTGGTTTCGTCATTACTCTTGATTTTTTTACATACTTCATACCCCTTGATGTCCGGCATCATGATATCCAGAATCAACAGGTCCGGTCGAAAATGGTTGACCTGAAGACCGGCCTCAAACCCATCGGAAGCAGATAGGACTTCATAATCGAACTCATCCTCCTCCAGTGCCTGAACAATGGATTCCACAATGATCATGTCATCATCAACCACCAGGATCTTCTTACGCGCGCCGTTATCTTTTTCCTCAGGAATTGGGATACCCTGTTTCCGCATGAACGCTTCCAGATCGCTCTTCTGTATCCTTCGGTGGCCGCCTACAGTACGGTAGGCTTTGATATGACCGGCTTCCACCCAGTTGATAATGGTTTTTGACGATACGTTGCAATACTTACTGGCTGTAAAAACGGTTAAGGTATCTTCCATAACGCCTCCCTCTTTAGACAGGTGAATTATATTTATTTCAGTTATTTCAATTTTTATATCTTGTCAAGTGTTTTTTGAAAAAAATAATAACTATAATAACTATAATAACTATACATATTTTCAAAAACACCTATCCACGGGCTTTGCAAGCCGGATACTGCATGGACCTATTTTCAACGATATCGCTTAGATTTGGAATGCAACCATCAGGAATCCTGGATCAGTGGAAGATCAATCTTAAAAGATGCCCCCTGTCCATCCACACTATCCACCCGAATATCTCCGTCATGCTCCTTGATGAACCCATAACACACAGATAGCCCTAGCCCAACGCCTTTTACACTTTCGGTTTTTGTGGTAAAAAATGAATCAAATATTTTCTCTTTGTGCGCTTCCTTAATGCCGACCCCGTCATCCGCCACCTCAATGTGCAGCTTTGAACCCTGAACCTCTGTCCGGATCAACAGCTTCCCCCCATTGGGCATGGCATCCATGGCATTGGAAAAAAGATTGATAAACACCTGCCTGAGCTGATCCTTTGATCCCATGATCAAACCGGGATCTTCAGCAAGGCTGGTACGCAGCTTGATACTGTTTTCCCTGAACTGCTTTTCGTAGAGCATCAGCAATTCATCCAGGACCATATTGATATCCAACGCCACCTTTTTCTCTTGATCCGGTTTTGAAAAGGAGAGCATCTTCTTGAGCATATCGGCCAGGCGGACCGTTTCGGATAATGACATATCCAGCAACTTTCTTCGCTTATTCTGCGGCGAAATCTCCGTCTTCATCAACTCAAGTGTATTCATAATACCAAACAGCGGATTATTCAGTTCGTGGGCGATCTGCGAGGTCAATCGCCCCATGGCAGCCAGTTTCTCTGATTGAAGCAGGTGCTGCCTGGCCTCACCCAACTGGCGCTCCATGTTCAACCGCTCTTTGAGATCCACCAGAATGGCCACCGAAGCCAGCTCATTCCCCTGCTCATCATAGGCAATGCTTGCAGACAGGTTGCCCTCAATGACATCCTCGTCATTCTTCTTAATTGTCAACGGATAGGAATTAAGCTTGCCCTTTCCGCCAAACCCGTCGCTTCTCATCATTTTCATAACTTCACGGGATACCTCCTCGGAATAGATCTGACCGATGGTCATCCGGTCCACCACCTGCTCGGCAGCATATCCAAAAGCCTCTGCTGCACGATCATTCCAGAGCTTTACCACACCTCTCATATCCAGAGCCATGATGGCATTCGGAGAACAGGAGATAATTTTATCGAGAAAATCATAGGCCTCACGAATACGGTTTTCGCTGACCTTGCGCTGGGTCTGGTCAACAACGATTCCCTCGTACCCCAGAATTTCACCGTCAGGGCCATACCGCACATTGCTGGTCAGAAGAATATCGACTTCCTGCCCGTCTTTGCGCTTCCATTTGACCTCGTAATCCACCACCTGCCCCTGACTCTCTATGGTGGTCATATAGGTTTGCCTGTCTTTTGGATCCAGATAGACATCCTTGGCCAGATCAAGGGATAAAAACGCCTCTTTATCTTCATAGCCCATGATTTTAAGAAGGGCCGGATTGACATCCAGAAACCGCCCCCGCTTACTGCTGGTAAACACCCCGCAGCCGGCGTGGGTAAACAGCCTCTTGTAATTTTCCTCCGATGATTTCAGCCGGGCCTCCTGGGCAATACGATGGCTCAGGTCTTTATAGATGGACAACTTGGACTTGGATCCATCCCGGTTCAGAACCGGCAGGTCCGTTACCATGAATGTCTTTTCAAGCCTGGGTATATAGACCTCATAACTCCGGGGCTCACTCTTTTTCAATATCTCATCATACTCGCACCACTCGCAGGGCTGGTCTGAATTTTTGATCACCTTATGACATTTTTTACCCACACCGTCTCCAAAAAGGTCTCTCATGAATTTGTTCATATATTCAACAGAGTAGTCATCATTCACAATATAAATTCCCTCATCAAATGCATCCAGTGCATCCATGATCCTGAATATATTATCCGGCATGATTCCCTCCTTCGCTGCTGATATGTTAAAATTCTTTGGGCGGGCTGTTTTGGCACGCTCTGTATTGACAACACTGCATACCTATACTACTTTAACGTGTTAATTTATTTACGGGATAAAAGCAATGATCAATAACCACGAGCAGGAAAAAAAGCAGTTCAAAAGGCTTTTCAGCCACTTGGGAATCGATGAGTTTGATCGGCGGTTCCAGGTTTTGGAAGCGTTTTTGAAACTTGAAAAGCATGTCACCGGCTCGGATATCGACCTGCAGTTAAAAGAGGACGGTATTATTCTTGACCAAGATTTCATTGACCAGAGCATGGAGCTTTTATGCCGTTTCGGATTTGCCAGCCGGATGGAATTTGATCATGGCCCGCCAAGATATGAACACCGCCATCTTGGCCTTCACCACGACCACATGATCTGCACCAAATGCGGCACGATCCTCGAATTCAGGGATGAATCCCTGGAAACCCACCAGATAGAAGTCACCCGTGCGTATGGGTTTCATATGCTTCAGCATAAAATGGAAATTTACGGCATATGTGCCGACTGCATGAAAAAACGGTCCCCCCTGGTCAGTCTGGACAAGGCCAAGCAGGGCGAGCAATTGATCATTCGCCAGATCGAAGCCGGCAGAAACCTCCAGATGCGTGTCACATCCATGGGCATCCGTACCGGAGACCGCATTGAGGTGGTGTCAGCCCAGGCAGGCGGCCAGGTGGTGATTGCAGCCGGAGAAAACCGCCTGATTATTGGCAAAGGCATGTCTCAAAAAATCATGGTTGAACCCCATGACAGTGCGGCACTACACACCGCTCCTGAGGGGGCTGCCCCATTCAAACTCCGGCAGACCCGGCTCAGCGACATGAAGGCCGGCCAGGAAGGAATCATCAGTAAAGTTTCCGGAAAGGGCACCTTGAGACGCAGACTTCTCGAAATGGGAATCAACAGGGGAACCCGGGTTTATGTTGAAAAATATGCTCCTTTAAGGGATCCCATTGAACTGGTCATCAAAGGCTACCATATCTCTTTGAGAGTTGAAGAAGCATCACATATTTTAGTAGAAGACGTGAACATTGCACAAAGACGATCCTAAACCCCTGTGCTTTGCCCTTGCAGGGAACCCCAATGCAGGCAAGACTACCATATTCAACAACCTGACCGGTGCCCGGCAGAAAGTCAGCAACTGGCCCGGCGTAACCGTTGAAAAAAAAGAGGGCATCGTTTCTCACAAAGGGCAGGATATCAAAATCGTAGACCTCCCCGGGACCTACAGCCTGACGCCATACTCCATTGAGGAAATCACAGCCCGGGATTTCATTCTCCAGGACCGCCCGGACGTGGTGATCAACATCATTGATTCGGCCAACCTTGAACGAAGTCTTTACCTGGCATTGCAGATCCTTGAGCTCGCGCAGCCCACCATATTCGTATTGAACATGGCTGATGTAGCCAGGAACAAGGGCATCAAAATCGACGACCGCATACTTTCAGACCTGCTGAAACTTCCGGTCATCTTCACGGTGGGCAATAAAAACAAAGGGGTCGATCTGATTCTGGATACGGCTGTTGAGGAAGCCGCAGCGTTCGCAAAAGGGAAAACCAGCCGGAATGTGACCTACAGCCGTGAAATCGAAGAGTGCATTACAACACTTGAAAAGGCCCTCCTCGATAACTTTGAGCCGTCCGCTTCCAGCCCGGGTCGATGGAATGCCATTAAACTTCTGGAAAACGACCCCCTGGTCAAAGACAAGTTCACAGAATTATCCCCAAAGAAAGCAGCACTGCTCTTTGAACTGGCCGACACCTGTATTCGACGCATCGACGACCTGTTCCAGGACGACATCGACATCATCCTGACAGATGATCGATACGGGTTTATTGAAGGTATTCTAAAAGAAGCGGCCACGACTTCAGACAGAAAGCGGGTGGATGTTTCACGAAACATTGATCTCGTTTTGACCGATCGATTTTTAGGTATTCCCATATTTCTGTTTTTTATCTGGGCCATGTTCCAGGCCACCTTTACCTTAGGGGCCTACCCTATGGACATGATTGACAGCGGTGTGATGTTGGTCTCCAATTTTCTCGACCAGAGCATCCCTCCCTCCCTTATTAAAAAACTGATCCTTGACGGCATTATTGCCGGGATCGGAAGCGTGATCATTTTCCTACCCAATATCTTGATCCTCTTCTTCTGCATCGCCCTTTTTGAAGACACGGGATACATGGCACGGGCAGCCTTTTTAATGGACCGGGTCATGCACACTGCCGGACTCCACGGCAAATCATTCATCCCCATGCTTATGGGGTTTGGGTGCAACGTACCGGCCATCATTGCCACCAAAACCCTTGAAAGCCGAAAAGACCGGATACTCACGATCCTCATGACCCCCTTCATGTCATGCTCTGCCCGCCTGCCGGTCTACATTATCCTGGCAGGCACCTTTTTTACCCGACATGCCGGCACTGTTATTTTCGGACTCTATTTCTGCGGCATACTGGCGGCCATCCTTACCGGACAACTGTTGAGACGCACACTTCTCAGGGGCGAGGATGCGCCATTTGTCATGGAACTCCCCCCTTACCGGATCCCGATGATGAAAAGTCTTTTGATCCACATGTGGGACAGAAGCAAAATGTTTTTAAAAAAAATGGGGGGCGTCATCCTGATCGGCGCCATTATCATCTGGACCCTTTCCAATTTCCCGAGAGACGTCAATTATTCCACGGATTTTGACCGTCAGATCCAGACCCTTGAAACCCGGATTCAAACCCCACAGCCCCCAGAAAACCAACAGGAAAAACCTGAAGCGGACCTCACGCGCACACTCAAAGCGCTGCAACGCCAGAAAGCGCAGGAACGGGTCTCCCAATCCTTTATCGGGATGATCGGAAAAGGTATGGCCCCCATCTTTGCACCCATCGGCATTGACTGGCAATCCAGCGTTGCCCTGCTGTCCGGCCTGGTGGCCAAAGAGATCGTCGTCAGCACACTCGGGGTGTTACACGGGGTGGACAATGATGAACCCGAGGCGTTGAAAGAAGCCCTCCAGAAATCAGGCATGACACCTCTGTCTGCTCTCTCCATGATGGTTTTCGTCCTGCTGTATATCCCCTGCATTGCCACGGTAATCACCATCTGGAAAGAGACCTCAAAGCGCTGGGCTATTTTTAATTTTCTATACACGACAACGGTTGCATGGTGTGCCTCTTTTCTGGTATATCAGACCGGGATGATATTCACCACCATGGGTTAAACAATAAAGGAGTAGATATGATGCATCGGAAGCCGTTTTGGAATCGACTAATTTTATTCAGCGTTTTATCCGTTGCTTTATCTGCTGCTTTATCCGTCATGCTTCTTTCTCCGGCAACGGCATTTGCCCAGGAACGGGTCTGCGTCAACACCAAAATTGCTAACCTCCGATCCGGACCCGGTACCGATAACCAGATTCTATGGCAGGTTGAGAAGTACCACCCCCTCATCATCCTCAAGAAAAAAGGCAACTGGTACCAAATTAAAGATTTTGAAGGAGACAAGGCCTGGCTTCATAAATCCCTGATCGGAAAAATTGAAGCGGTCATAACCATAAAAAAGAAGTGTAACGTGAGATCAGGCCCAGGCACAGGCAATGCCATTCTATTCACAACAGAACGCGGCGTACCGTTTAAAGTGATTAAGAAAAAGGGAAACTGGCTCAATATCAAACATGCAGACGGTGATACGGGTTGGATTCACAAATCACTGGTCTGGTAATTTCAAGAATTTTATACAAGGGGAACACATGTCAAACCAGAGAGTATCAAATGAACGGAAAAGGGAACTTGAGCAAATCGACCCTTTCCAGGAAAATATAATAAAAGGCATGGCATATGCCAAGGAAAACCAGAAGCTGCTGCTTGTCATTTTCGGATCGATAGCACTGATCGCTATTATCTTTTCCTCAATTATATACAGCTTCCGAGCTGCCGAAAGCAACGCCTCGTCACTGGTCTCCCAGGCTGAAAAAAAATATTCTGCCGCCACCGACCCGGTCAAGGGTTACAGCCTTGTCGAAGCAGACTTTACAACTATTTTTGAGGAGTATGCCAACACAGCGGCCGGCCGCGCAGCATTAATCAAATTTGCCAACATCTGCTTTAAAGCCGGTGAGTTTGAAAAAGCAAGCACATTCTTCAAAGATGCATTGGATGAATTTGACAGCGATCCGGACATGAAAAACATCCTGCTGTCATCCCTGGGTCACACTGCCATTGCCATGGGCAATCCGGAAAACGCTGCGACCTGGTTTAAAAAGGTTGCCGACTCAAAAAGCGATCTGCTCAAGGACGAGGCACAATTTTCACTGGGCCTTCTGGCTCAAACCAACGCTGCAAGTGCCGCGGGCTCAAGCCCTGACACATTTTTTAAGGCCGTCACCGAAAACTACCCTGACTCGATCTACCAGTCAATTGCCCAGAACAAATTAAAGATATCAAAATAAAGGTGTCCGGATAGGATGCGTCTAAAACTTAAAAAGGCTGCCGGCATTTTGCCAGGCAGCCTTTTCAAGAAAAGGAAAAAAAGATGAAAAAACTAACGCTGTGTTAGTTACTAATACTTTATAGCAAATTGCTTGCCAAACCCTTCACCCCCCACCTTTAAAAACGATAACCTCTTAAAAATAATACATAAATTCTCGCCCACCCACATCAACGCCCTGAAAACATTCATACCCGCACCCGGCCATCTAACATTGATTGTTCAAAATTTTAAACCGCCCAACCATGAGCGCTCAGCAAAATTCACCCAACCCACTGAATATTATGAGAAAAATCCAAAAACCACACAAAGTTCAAAATTTTGAACCAGGAGGTTGTCCGGAGTTCATTTTTAAAATCATCTTAAATATCAATATGATACTTTTTCAGTTTCTGATTCAAGCCACTCTTACCGATCCCAAGCAGTTGAGCTGCCTTGGTTTGAACATTTCCTGATTTTTTCATTGCCCTGAGGATCATTTTCTTTTCCACCGCTGCCAAGGTTTCCGACAGTCCTGCCCCTTCTGGTATACCATCAAGCTTCAATCCTTCACCCAGTGTCTGCCGGATATGAAGCGGCAAATCTGCTGGCTCGATAAGGTCACTGCCCGACAGAATCACGGATCGCTCGATTATATTTTCAAGCTCACGCACATTTCCCGGCCAGGAATAGTCAAACAGCAGCCGGGCAGCCTCTTGGGAAATACCGGCCACCCGTTTATCCGGTGCCAGATCTTCGGTATATTTTTTTATAAAATGATTAATCAGCAAGGGGATATCTTCCTGTCTTTCACGAAGCGGCGGCAGGACCATTTTCACCACGTTCAGACGATAATACAGATCCTCTCTGAAATTTCCCTTTTCCACCTCCTGTTCCAGGGTTTTGTTGGTTGCGGCAATCAACCGAAAATCCACCGGAACCGATTGCACGCCTCCCACGCGTTCGAATACCCGCTCCTGAAGAACCCTGAGCAGTTTGACCTGAAGGGAAAGCGGCATCTCACCGATTTCGTCAATAAACAGCGTACCTTTGTCTGCAAGCTCAAACCGCCCTTTTTTCATATTTACCGCACCGGTAAATGCCCCCTTTTCGTGACCGAAAAGTTCGCTTTCCAAAAGAGTTTCCGCAAATGCTGCGCAGTTTACGGCGACCAAAGCATTTTTTTCACGCTGGCTGTTGTAATGGATGGATTTGGCTACCAGTTCTTTTCCCGTGCCGCTTTCCCCCTCAATCAAGATATTGGCATTGGTTGGCGACACCTTTTCGATCACCTCATACATCTCCTGCATAAGCTTGCCCTTACCGATGATGTTGTCAAAGCTGTATCGCGAGCTTATGGCATCTCTGAGCGCAGCATTCTCCTTTACAATTTTATATATGGAGATCGCTTTATGAATATGGGCAATCAGCGAGCTGTTTTCAAAAGGTTTTAAAATATAAGTGTATGCGCCTTTCTGCATGGCCTCAACAGCCTTTTCAACACTTCCAAAGGCCGTCATCACAATGACCGGCATATCCGGTTTAAGCTCCTTGATCCTTTCCAATAGATCAATCCCGCTCATCCCCGGCATCTTGACATCTGTCAGTACCAGGTCCACCAACTCCGTATTGAGTATATCCAGCGCCTCGATACCGCTTGAGGCTGTCAGGGAAACATAGCCCTCCTCCTGAAGGACTTCGGCGATGATCATGGGGTAATTCTTTTCATCATCTACAATGAGTATCTTTTCCATGTATTATCTCCCCCTGACCGGCAGAGCAATCCTGACATCTACGCCGCGAACCGCTCTGTTGGATATGTCGATTGTTCCATTATGGGCTTCTATTATGTTTTTAACAATACCAAGGCCCAGACCGGTGCCGGTATCTTTTGTAGTAAAAAACGGACTCCATATTTTCTTGAGCTCTTTTTCCAGAATCCCTTCACCTTCATCAAGGAAATGAAGCGCCAAAAAATCACTTTCCTGCTTTAGATGAATGGTCAAGCATCCGCCGTCGGACATCGCCTGGAAAGCATTGATGAATATATTTAAAAACGCCTGATAGAGCATGGCACTATCACCTGATATCTCTGATACCGGGCTTTCATATTTTTTTACAATCTCGATCTTGTGTGCTTCAATCTGGGTGGCCAGGAATGTCAGATTTTTTTCTATGACCTCATCCAGCCTGCAGGGATAGAAATCCGGATTTTTAGGTCGGGCAAAATCAAGAAAATCTTTGATGATACTATCCAGGCGCTGGGATTCCTCGATAATGATTTCCGCGATAGTCGGATCGGCCTCCAGCCGAATCATTTTATTTTTCAGCAATTCGGAACTGCTCTTAATGATACCCAGAGGATTCCGGATCTCGTGCGAAACCCCGGCAGTCATTTCGCCAATGGTAGACAGGTGCTCCGCCTGTCTGAGTTTTTCCTCCAGCCGTAACCTTTCTTCCGCCCGTCTCTCGATAATGGTTTCTCCCTGCTTGACCACAAAACGGAGAACAAGAAATAAAATTCCCATAACCCCGAAACAGGAAACCACGATCAGAACCTGCAGCTTGAATATTTTCTTGTAGTCCTCGGTGACATCCCTCACAATCTCAAGAACGCCAAGAACCGGTCCGGCCAATGAAGAGGTCGTTCTTTTCTCTGCATGAAGCGGCGCGAAGGTTACGATTTTTGTTTCTTTTGGAAACCAGAAGAGAAGTTCCCAGAAATTCCCTGTTCGAACCAACCTTGAGGTTAATTCTTTCTCGATAGCCTTTTCATAACTCACGCCGCCTGCGTTTTTCAAACCGATCTTCTGCTTGTCAAAACTATACAGGATCACGTTATTGACACCATAAATATTTACGTTCTCAACATGGAAACTGTGAAGGGTCGAACGGATCACCTGATCCAGCCACTTGGACTGCTCTTCATCCCTGAGTTTAATTTCCTTATACTTAAAGGCCGCCGGCACAACAAACCTCAAAAAAATCTGGTGATTTAAATTTTCAACAAGTAGAGAATCATATTCTTCACTTTTCTCAAGCAGGATATTCCGGACCCAGTGGGCGTCTAACGCTGATATAACAATGGTTGCGGCAAACATTACTATCAAACTTGAAAACGTAAAATACTTAACAAGGCGGAATGGACGGGCGCCCTTTATTGATTGATGTCTTGATACCAATTTTATATATTGCCCTTAATCTTATATAGTAAAATTAATCTTATTTTGTTATTTTTTCAAAAAAAAACCATGATAATGCTTGACATTACAGTATTATCGTATAAAAGTATAGTAGTAATGAGGCGGATTACCAAATTATAATGGCATTTTTAATCATTAACTAACGAAAAATTTAACAGATAAAGTGACCCGATGGTATTCAAAAAAAGTAATCAACTCGTGGGTTTAGACATTGGTTCGTCTTTCATTAAGGTCGCAGAAGTCAAAACGACTCCCAAAGGGCCGATCTTAAAGAAGTTCGGACTTGAGAAAACCCCAACCGGTGCCATTGTCGAGGGCAGAATTGTGGATATGGAAAGCGTTGCACAAGTGATTCGCACGCTTCTCAGAAAAAACAAAATCAAGGAAAAACATGTGGCCATCTCCACTGGAGGCCATTCCGTGGTGATCAAAACAATTACTACTGCCAAGGCACCGGAAAAGGAACTTCATGCATCCATCCATTCTGAAGCAGAGCAGTATATTCCCTATGATATTGACGATGTCAACATTGATTACCATGTTCTGGGTGATAGTGAATTTTCCGCGGATCAGCTCAATGTCCTCCTGGTTGCCGTAAAAAAAGATCTGGTGGCTGAATATATCGATCTGATCAATATGGCCGGGATTCACCCCAGCGTCATCGATGTGGACACGTTTGCGCTCCAGAATATCTATGAAACCATTCCCACCGAAGATACCAGCAAGGTTACCCTCCTGATCGACATTGGATATTCCAAAACATCGCTCAACATTCTCCAGGATAATACGTCACTGATGATGCGGGACAACCTGTCCGGGTCAAAGCAGATTGTAGAAGATCTTCAGGCCCAGACGGAGTGCAGTATTGAAGATGCGGAGCTGGTGATTTCCGGGCACGCGATTGAAAGCATTCCTGCCGATACCATCAATACCATTTACACCAACATTTCGAGCAACTGGTGTTCTGAAATCCATGAGGTGATCCGCACCTTCCAGGCCAATACTTCAGATAAGGCTGTTGAAAAGGTCATCTTAAGCGGCGGCAGTATTTTTATGCCCGGGTTCATCGACAACCTGAACGCTGAACTGGGCATTAGCATATCTATCATCAACCCTTTTGAAGGGTTGATCGTTGATAGTAAGAAATATGATGATTCTTATTTAACAAGTGTGTCACCCCAGGCTCCCATAGCGCTTGGGCTGGCCTTAAGACATTTGGATGACAAATGATAAAGATAAATCTTCTGCCCTTCAGGGCCGCACGCCAAAAAGAAAACATCAGACGTCAGGTATCCATTTTTATTCTGCTCATGCTGCTGACCCTAGCGGCACTGGTTTTTGTCACGGTGAATCTCAATCGCAAGATTGACACCCTCAAAGACCGAACTGAAACGATTAAGAAGGATGTCAAACAATACAAAGCCAAAGCAGATAAGGTTAAAAAGATTAAAAAGAATTTGAGTTTGCTGGAGAAAAAACTCAAAATCATTGCCAACCTGAATAAAAACAGAAAGAAACCCCTTGAGCTTACCGACAGCATGACCCAATTGCTCGTCCATGACCGGATGTGGATCAGGAGCTTAAAATCTACCAATAAGGCGGTCACCATCAGTGGCATTGCCTTTGATAATCCGACCATCGCCGAGTTTATGAAAAAACTGGAGAGCTATCCGGATTTCAGATCAATAAAACTTAAGTCCTCCAAAAATAAGAGGATGGGCAAAAATATTATTCTCAAGCAGTTTCAGTTAACCTGCAATAAAAAGACAGCAAAGAAGAAACCCAAAAAGAAAAAGAAAAGATGATTCAGGACACTTATTATGGATAAGCTCAAAGAAAGACTTGCACAATTTTTTGAACGGCTCGGGACACTGTCCAGACTCCAACGCCTGATCATATGTCTGGTATCCTTTGCCCTTATCGGCGCCGGATACTACTTCTTGATTTTTTCTCCCAAAAACAAGGAACTTAAAAAAGTTCAACAAGAGTATATTAAGCAGAAAGACAGACTGGCCAAGTTTAAAAAGGCGGCCAAAGAGCTTCCGAAATATGAGGCACGGATGGCTGAAAAGCAGGCGGAATTCAACATTGCCATCAAGGCGTTACCCGACAAACGCGAAGTGCCCAATCTGCTGACACAGATCTCAAAAGCAGGGACAGATTCCGGATTGGATGTGCAGCTGTTTCAACCCAGAAAAGAAACCAAAAAGGATTTTTATGTCGAAATTCCGGTCGCTATCCGGGTGAAGGGCGGATATCATCAAATCTCTGACTTCTTTTTCCAGGTCGCCAAACTCAACCGGATTGTCAATATCCGTAATATTTCCATCAAGCCGTCAAAACCGGCCCTTGGGATGACCTGCCAGGCGGTGACCTATATGTACCAGGAAACCAAGCCGAAACCAAAGGGTAAGAAGGGCAAAAAAGGCAAGCGACGCAAAAAGAGATAATCGTTCCAATTTTTGACCAAGTATGGGGAATTACTATTACAATGCTTAAAAGTAAAATCGAACATTTCAAAACGGCCGACTCCGGATCTAATGGTTTTAAACCCTTAGGCAAGTTGCTGGTAATA
>QZLA01000363.1 GCA_004796375.1 Desulfobacteraceae bacterium | reverse complement strand
TTGAATTCAATGAGGGCACGACTGCCAGTGTGTCGCTTCAGCCAGGCGCTCAGGAGGCATTTTCCATACAAACACTCGTGGGGCAGGCCGATTCCAGTGACCTGAAATCAGCTGTTTTAAAGGGCGCTTCCGGTATTCTGGGCCTCACGCTGTTTGGTAATAAGCCGGGCCTGGACAGCCACTACCTTTGCGGGATTTCGCTCAACGGCACCACCGGGCATACCTTGTACTTTCCCCATGTGGATACAACATCAACCGGATGGACCGGTATCACGGTGATGAATCCCAACGATGATCCGGCTGACTTAATAATCACGCCATATACGGGGGACGGTACAGCACATCCTGTGATCCAGCGGACACTGGACGGGCATGAAAAACTTAAAAGCTCTATCTTCGCACTGGGCATATCCAGTGAGGTTGCATGGATCAAGGTTGAAGCCAGCCGGCCGGTGACCGGGCTGGGCCTTGTGGGGACCCGGGATAATCAGCAGTCAGCCGGGTATGGTGCTGTTATGGAACCACTTACCCAGGGGCTTTTCCCTTTGGTGGAATCTGAAGGGCAGACCGTGCTGAGCCTGTCAAATCCAGAGAAGGAACCGGCCATGGTTGATTTGTCGGCCTATGATGACAGCGGCACCTGCCTTGGCACCCAAACCATCCGGATCGGTTCTTTGGAACAAATAAGTGATACCCCGTTTGTCCTGTTTGAGGCTGATATCTCGGGCGCCTCCCAGGTCCGGTTCTCCTCTGACCGGCCGCTGGCCGGCTGCCAGGTGAACAACTCTGGTGACAACTTTCTCATGGATGCCCTGGCTGCGTTTGAAGTCAATGAAGGAACGGCGGGCTCATTGCTCACTTATCCGGTGGTGGATACCAACCAGTCTGACTGTTATGATACCGAGGGAAACCGGATCTCCTGTTCAGCTTCAGGAGAGGCCCTGTATGGTCAGGATGCCAATTTTCTTCATCATCCTGCGAGTTACACCCTGGGCACTGACAATCTTACGGTTAATGATCATGTCACCGGGCTGACATGGACCCGGTCACCAGATTTGAACTCAGACGGTGTTATTGATGCGGCGGATAAACTGGGCTTCAGCCAGGCCCAGACGTATGCCCAGACACTGAATGCCCTTGGCTATGGCGGCTACAGTGACTGGCGCCTGCCCACGATGAAAGAGCTGTATTCAATCATGGATTTCAACGGGACCGATCCAAGCGGGCCGAGTCCCTCGTCCATGATTCCGTTTGTTGATACCAACTTTTTTGAGTTTGCCTATGGCGATGAATCTGCCGGGGAGCGGCTAATCGACGCCCAGTTCTGGTCAAGCAATGCATATGTGGGCAAGGTTTTCGACAATCAGTCGGCGGCTTTTGGCCTTAACCTGGCCGATGGGCGGATCAAGGGATATCCTTCCGGATCTGAGGGTCCGGTGACTAAAAATAATTTCGTGTATTTTGTTAGAGGGAATCCAGAGTATGGCATCAATGACTTTGAAGACAATATGGATGGGACCGTGACAGATCATGCCACCGGCCTGATGTGGTCCACAGATGACAGCGGTCAGGGGATGAGTTGGGAGGAAGCACTAGCCTGGGTTCAGGATAAAAACATTGAAAACCACCTGGGATACACTGACTGGCGGCTTCCCAACGCCAAAGAGATGCAGAGCCTTGTAGACTATTCAAGGTCACCCGATGCGACCGGGTCGGCTGCCATTGATCCGGTTTTCAATATCACACGGATAACCAATGAGGCCGGTCAGGCAGACTACCCCTGGTTCTGGACAGGCACCACCCATATCCGGTCTGACGGCAGCGGATCCTCGGCCGTTTATGTCTGCTTCGGGCGTGCCATGGGATTTATGATGGATTCCTGGATGGATGTTCATGGGGCCGGCGCACAGAGAAGCGATCAGAAAAGTACGGATTTTTCAAATCTGACCTATGTGCCCGATGGATACTACTTTGGTAACAGCCCACAGGGGGACGCCACCCGGGTGTACAACCATGTCCGTCTGGTTCGAACCTCGACCGGGGTATCAGAAGTAGATGACACCGGTGTTTACGAGGGATATACCCTTTTTGCCCCCATGGGATCAAACAGGACCTACCTGATCGAAAACAGTGGAGAAGCAGTTCATTCGTGGGATAGCGACTGGTGGCCGGGGCTTTCTGTTTACCTGCAGCCGGATGGGCATCTGATTAAAACAGTGAGCCTGACATCCCAGGTTTTCCAGGCCGGCGGCGGCGGTGGCGGGATCCGGGCGTATGATTGGGAAGGAAAACTGGTATGGGATTTTGACTACACCGGTATCCGGAACCAGCGTGCCGTTCACCACCATCACGACATTGAGGTACTGCCTGACGGCAATATCCTCATGATCGCCTGGGAAGAGCGTTCGGCCGAGGAAGCCCTTGAATCCGGGCGGAATCCTGACCTGGGAACCGGCACATCAGAGGCCTTGTGGCCGGATCACATTGTGGAGGTGGCACCGGGTACCGGTGAAATTGTCTGGGAATGGCATGTCTGGGATCACCTGGTCCAGGATTACGATCCATCCAAAGCGAATTACGGCAGTGTGGCCGGTCGCCCGGAGCGGATCAATGTCAATTATACCAGCGGGCCGGGCGGATCCGACTGGACCCATTTCAACTCGCTGGATTACAATGCCGAACTGGATCAGATCCTGATCAGTGTGCGAAGTTTTAATGAGATCTGGATCATTGATCACAGCACCACAACCGAGGAGGCCAGAGGATCCGTTGGCGGGGCTTCCGGCAAGGGTGGTGACCTGCTGTACCGCTGGGGGAACCCGGCAGCCTACAACAGGGGAGATAACAGTGATCAGCAGTTGTTCGGACAGCATGATGCGCGATGGATCGATCCGGGATGCCCGGGAGAGGGACATATTATGATTTTTAACAACGGAAACCGGTCGGACCGTCCATATTCTACAGTGGTGGAGATTGATACCCCCAAGGCGGATACCGGCTATATCATCAACCCTGAGGATGCATACGGGCCTGACAGCCCGGTATGGACATACGATCCTCAGGCAGAGGACCAGTTTTTTGCAGATCATATCTCAGGTTCTCAACGGCTTCCCAACGGGAATACCCTGATCTGTGACGGCCCGGCAGGGCATTTCATCGAGGTAACATCATCGGGCCAGGTGGTCTGGGAATATACCAATCCATATGTTTCGGATCTTCCCGGCAGCTCCGGACAGGCAGGAAGCGAGGTGTTCCGGGCTGAGAAATACTCTGTTGATTTTGCGGCGTTTGCCGGGATGTAATCTTTGCTTTTTTGTGATTAAACAGGCTGCCCGGGATCGGTTTTTTGCATCCCGGGTATCCCGTCCAGTGCCAGCCGGATTGTATCGGACAGTTCGATGGTGGAAACCGGTTTGATCAGAAGATGATCAATGCCTTTTTCCATGGCATTTTTTTCGGTAACCTGAGTGTTGAAACCGGTGCACAAGATCACCGGCAGATCCGGCCGGATCTGCTTGATTGCCATGGCAAGTTTATCTCCGGTCATATGGGGCATGGTCATATCGGTGACCAGCAGGTCAATGGATTCTTTCTGGGACCTGAACGTGTTCAGAGCATCCAGGCTGTCCGTACATACGGTCACCTGATAACCCAGTGCTGACAGGGTTTTTGCCCCGACCTCAGCCAACATTGCCTCATCATCCACAAACAGGATCTTCTCGCTTCCCCGCTGCCGTGTCCGGTCATCCTGGTCCGGGGCGGTCATGACATTTTTACTGGGTACAATGGGAAGAAGCACTTCAAAGGTCGTCCCTTTACCAGGGTCGCTGCTGACCTGGATACCGCCGCGGTGGGTTTTGACAATACCATGAACGACAGCCAGCCCCATCCCTGTGCCTTCGCTCACATCCTTTGTCGTAAAGAATGGCTCAAATATGCGCTCCAGGTCATTTCCGGTAATCCCCATGCCTGAATCGGATACGGTTAATTTTACGTGGGGTTTGGCATCCAGCTCAGGGTTGTTTGTAATCGCTTCATCAGACCCCTCGAGCCTTTCAAGGATGACATTCAACACACCGCCGTTTTCCCTCATGGCGTACCCGGCATTGGTACACAGGTTCATCACAATCTGGTGAATCTGGGTCGGATCAGCCCATACCTGGGCATTGCTATGGATGGCCTGCTGGATGTCGATGGTTTTAGGCAGGGAGGCCCGCATCAGTTTTAAGGCTTCCTTCAGGATAAGGTCCACACGTACGGATTTAAACTCTTTTTCTGTGTGACGGCTGAAGGTGAGGATCTGGTTGACCAGATCTTTTGCCCGGCTGGAGGCCTTGAGAACGGATGCGAGGTTTTTTTTCTGTGCATCAACATTTTTCGTATTGATCTGGGCCAGCTCTGTGTATCCCATGATGGCACCCAGGATATTGTTGAAATCATGGGCAATACCGCCGGCAAGCGTCCCGATGGCTTCCATTTTCTGTGATTGCCGCAGTAGTTTTTCCATATGCTTGATATTGGAGATATCCGTGGCGATCTGGAGTTTAACATACCGGTTGTCAATCCATTTTATGGCCCGGTCATAGTTATTGTACCACCGGCCGGTCACCGGGTTTTTATCCTGCCAGACCATCACCCCTTTGGGGAAACCGTTTTCGTCAAGCAGGCGTTTGTTGGTACAGTGTTCACAAGGCTTTGAACGGTTGCGAAACACCTCGTGGCAGGTTTCGCCGGTCAAGTCCCGGCCGAATTCCTTTTTCATCTGTTCATTCATGAACAGCACCCGGTTGGTGTCAAGATCAGACACGTAGATAGTGGCATCAATGCTGTCCATGATGGTGAGAAAACGCTCGTGGTGCAGGCGAAGCGCCTGCTGGGTTTTTTTTCTCTCTTTGATCTCTGATTTGAGCCTGACCAGGTAGAGCAGACAGAAAAACCCAAAACCTGTAAATCCGCAAGCAAGGATCATGTAAAACCAGGTGGTCTTCCAGAAAGGTGTGGCTACTCTGATCTGTAACTGCAACCCTTTCTCATTCCAGACACCGTCATTATTGGATCCCTTTATTTTCAGTGTATAATTACCGCCGGCAAGATGGGTATACCGCCCAAACCGGTTGCTACCGGCGTAAAACCAGTCCTGATCATGTCCTTCCAGCATATATTGAAATTCGCATTTTTCCGGCTGGATATAATTCAATGCGGCATACTCAAATTCAAAAAAGTTATGCCGCCAGTCCAGTTCGACAAGGCCGATCTTTTCAGGAGCTATCCCGCTGATGAGGGGCACCCCGCCCTGGTTAAGAGCGGTCAGTACGATCGGAGGAATATGGTTGTTGTCCTGAAGATCATCCGGAAAAAAACCCAGCAGACCGTTGTAATTGCCGAACCAGATTTTTCCGTTCCGGCCTCGGGTCACCCCCATAAAATTGAATCGGTTCCCCGGAATGCCGTCCCCCTCGCGGTAGGTTTTGACAGTTTCCGCAGGGGGAGTGAATCTGACAAGGCCCGAGCCTGTCCCCATCCACAGGTTCCCTCGCAGGTCGCCCGTTATGGTCATCACCCCGTCAATGTTATATCCGCTGAACTGTGTGTATCTTTGAAGGACCCTGCCGTTTTGCTTGTCAAATTTGTCTAGCCCTGCTGTTCCACCGATCCAGAGTATTTGTGCTGCCGGGTCCTCATAAACGAAGTTCAGGGAATTGGAACTGAGGGTTGCCGGATTATCCGGATCATGCCTGAAATTGGTCAGATTTTCGGTTGCCGGATCAAACCGGTCAAGCCCTCCGCCAAGGGTGGGGATCCAGATAATTCCCTCCCTGTCCTGGATCAGCATCCACATTTCGTTGGCAGACAGGGAATACCGGGCAAAGGATTCTTCTGTTTTGTTGAATTTGACAAGGCCGGCCCCATATGCACCCAGCCAAAGCGTATCGGAGCGTTTGATATCCTGGCAGATGTGATTGAGCTGGGAGTGCTTTGCCAGGCTTTGCGGGTTGCCGGGATCATGGGAATAGGTTTTGAGTACCTGTCCGGACAGCGGATCGAACCGGCTCAATGTTCCGCCAAAATTTCCAAGCCAGAATGTGCCGTCCCTGTCTTCAAAGATAGCGGGTACATATGTTGCCATTCCCTGAATACCCGAGGGGCTTTTTTCCGGGGGAAAGCGGGTGAACAGGCCCGAAACAGGATCCAGCCGGTCTATGCCTGTGCCAAACGGCCCGACCCAGATCTGTTCCCGGCTGTCTTCAAAAACCCGAACCACGGCATTGGCGCTGATACTGTTCGGATTGTGGGCATGGTGGCGGAATACGTCAAATCGAGAGCCGTACCGATCAATTTTGTCTACGCTTTCCAGCAGGTGGATGATCCACAGTGTTCCGGCACGATCTTCAAATATACCGAATACGAGATCCGAACTCAGGCTGTACGGGTCTTGTGGATCATGATGATACACCCTGAATTGCCCGTTTTTTTTATCGTAGCATTCCAGGCCAAAAGGTGACACATCATACCGGGTAAACCACAACAGGCCCTGGCGGTCTTCATAAATGGACAGAATATTGTTATGGCTGATGGACAGGGGGTCCTCAGGGTCATGGACAAACCGCTTGAAGGTTTCTGAATGCCTGTCGAAGCGATTCAATCCGCCTGATTTGGTTCCGACCCATATCAGTCCATCCCGGTCTTCAATGATGGACATCAGGTGATTATCACTGATGCTGTCAGGATTGCCCGGGTCATGCACAAATCGTGTGAATTGCCCGGTGGCTCTGTCAAGCCGGTTCAAACCACCGCCAAGGGTGGCCACCCAGATCACCTGATTCCGGTCCTCCAGTCCGGCATAGATGGCATTGCTTCCCAGGCTGACGGGGTTCCCGGGGTCATGAAAATACCGGGTAAATTTACCTGTGGTCTTGTCCAGCCGGTTAAGGCCCTTCATGGTCCCCACCCAGATGGCGCCGGATGTATCCTCCCAGATGGATCGTGAGCCCCAGGCAAACACATCATCACTGATGCTGGACGCATTGTCCGGGTTATGGTGATAGACCGTGAAGGTGTCCGTGTGCTTATCGTATTTGTTCAATCCGTTCCGCGTACCGATCCAGATGATCCCTTCGCGGTCTTCAAACAGTGCAAAAATGTAGTTATCTGAAATGGAGCCGGGACCGGTTTTGAAAGGCTTCAGGTTGATTCCGTCATACCGGTAGAGCCCGCTCCCATTGGTTCCGAACCACAGGAAACCGTCCTGGTCCTGAATCATCAGTCCGGTGTTTTCGGCAATTTTTAAGGCATTTCGGTGAATTCGAACCGTGCTGGTGAACAGTTCAGGGGGTGCACATCCCGCGTTATGGGCATATAAAATACAGGCAAGAACCACTATGGTGATACGGTTAAGAGGCACTGGTAACCCTTTTGGGAAAAAGATCCATGCCATACCATCCGGTCAGGTGAATCAGATACTACATCGGTTATGATACCATTAAAGTTTTCCTATCTTACCCCAAGCGCGATTTTTTATAAAGCGAAAATCTAACCGCCGTTCAGGATACCCGGTATTCTCCGCACCGGATTAAAGGGCATTGACCTGCCAGTTTTTATCTACCCATAATCCCACGATAAGTGTATCTGGATACTGCCGGCCCAGCCACTTCATTGCGTCCCTGATATGGGTGTGATGGGTATTCTCTGAGACTGGATTGCCTGCGCAGTCGGCATGGCCGATGATGGCAATCCCCTTTGAATGATGCTTTTGAAGGGAAATATCCAATCGCCGTTGAATCGATTCAATCGTCACGGCGTCAGTCTGCTCAGAAAGGATCTTATCCGGGCCGGGTTCGGTGATGACATCGACATAATCTACACGGAATCTTTCCTTAAGGTAGCTGTTCACCGGTGATTGCACCCGGCCGTCCATGCAGTTGATCGCTGAAAAAAAACTCATGTGCCTGCTCCTCAATTCAGTTTTTCACAGATTACCTGAAAAATGAGGCCGGTCAAGTCAATTTTGATTATTTCTCCAATATCTTTGGGGGGTAACGATCGGTGGATGCAAGTGTGTATCTAATTAAAACCTCATATTTTGCTCATGGAGAGTGGATACAACAAGGCTGTTAACAACAGAAAGTTACGGCCCTGGAGCAGCATGGGCAAAAAAATATAAGAAGAGGCAATGCAGATGAGTGCTTTCGCTCAATTCAAGCGCCGGATTATAGGCTGCCTGCTGCTTTTGGTTATGGGCATGATTCTTTGCCGGCCGTTTCCGGTCCTGGCGGTTCACCGCGTTAACGTGGGGGTCTGTCCGTTTCCGCCTTTGATTTTCAACCAGACAAGGGGGTTCTCCATCGAACTGCTGGACAGGATCTGTACCGGGAATAAACTCGAGCCCGTGTACCGGCAATACCCAAACCAGGAGTCGGTGGTGCAGGCTGTCCTGGACGGGGAGTGTGATATCGGTGCCGCCGGGATTGCGCTTCACCCGCTCATCGAAAGAAAGGTGAATTATTCTTTGCCCCACTTTGAATCCGGCCTGGCCATTGCGGTCATGAAAACAAATAACAGCAGCGGTATTGCCGGTCTGATGAGTATAGGAAAACTGGCTTACCTTTTTGAGGTGCTGGGAATCACCCTGGTTTTTTTTATGATCGGTGTGTCCGTTATTGCCCATATCATCTGGCTGGTCGAGCGTAATGACCAGGGCGAAACCTCTTTTGCAAAGAGTTATCGTAAAGGTGTTGTTGATGCCTACTGGTGGGCGATCGTTACCATGACCACCGTTGGATACGGCGACAAAACACCGGCCCGGCCTGTGGGAAAGCTGGTGGCAGCTGTCTGGATGATCATCGGTATTGTGTGGTTCGCCTCACTGACAGCGACCCTGTCCTCTGCATTTACAATGATCAACCTGGAAAGCAGTTCGGTCCGGGAACTGTCTGATCTTACGGATAAACGGGTGGGAATTTTATCCGGCAGCGCCGGTCGAATGGTTCACCTCTATAATTATCTTGGAGAGGTCGTTTATGCAGCAACAGCAGGGGATCTTGAAAACCTGCTCATGAACGGGAAGGTGGAGGCGGTCATCCACGATGTTGCCACCCTGAAATACCTGATAAAAGATAACCCGGCCGCGCAGATTGTGGGCCAGGTGTTTGCCCGGCAGCAATATGCCATGATTGTTAACCAGGAGAACGGGCATTTTCTGGAAGAGGTGATCAACACCAGTCTCCTTGAAATAAAGCACTCCGGCGCCTACCAGGAACTTTATGATCAGTGGTTTTGATTGTACTTTTTTTATTAGGATTTGATGAGTTAAACTGTTTCTATTGACAAGAACAAATTTACTGTCCTATAGGCTGAAAATTGAATACAGAATTCAAAAATTGCTGGAGGATATTATGTGCCTGGTCGATCGATTCCCACATCTGGTCTTGCTTTGTGTACTGGTTTTCA
>QZLA01000055.1 GCA_004796375.1 Desulfobacteraceae bacterium | reverse complement strand
GTATATGAGGGATTTTTCAAGATGCTCAGCACCCGACTGTGGTTCAGTTTACCCCAAATCAGCTTGCCATCCCATATTCCACCGTAGGAACGTTTGGGAAATAAAAGTCCTTGATGGGTGAACTCCCTCATCACTTTATAAGCACTGCCTGTCTTTCGAAAGGCAGTAAACACCATTCGGACAGCTCCCTGAACTTCTTGATCAGGATCTTTGACAATGCGGTTTTGATCATCATAACAAAGACCTACCGGCAATGGAAAGCGTAGCTCACCTTTTTCGGCTTTGTTGCGTTTGCCCCCCTGGAGGCGCGCGCGAATGAAGTGCAGTTCGGCCTGAGCAATGGTTCCCTTTAACCCGAGTAAAAGACCATCGTTGAAGTCTGCCGGATCGTAGCAACCATCTTCGTCGATCACAATCGTTCGGGTAATAGAACAAATCTCGAGCAGGCGCTGCCAATCGAGACAAGATCGAGCCAGTCTTGATGCTTCCAAAGCAAAGAGTGCGCCGACTTGACCCATTGAGACATCCGCCACCAAAATTTTGAAATCTTTGCGTCCAGTAAGCTGTGCTCCAGACTTGCCCAAATCCTGGTCCAGAACCCTGATTATCGAGGGGTTCCATCCAAGTTGGATGGCTTTGTCTTTGAGTGCATACTGTCTCTCGGTGCTCTCTTGGTGATGCCTTACCTGACCCATTGTTGACTGTCTGATGTATATGTATGCCGGTTTCTGCCTGTGGCTGTTTTTTATTTTTGATATCATCGCTACCCTCCGCTTCTAATGTTTTGTATGAACTATCCTTGAGCATCACCTGGAGCATATTTGCCAGTAAAATTGCTCCCAGTTCGATGTCCATTTGTTGTGTAGTGGATAGGTACACAATTTTCTCCTAACTTTTATATTATAGAAAAAATAGCTGATGATACTTTTGATTTCGTCTGTATATATTTATAGCCAAAAAGACATTGTATCTGTTGTTCATAGGTGTCCTACAATAAACATACAATGCCTTAGAGCCTGTTTGATAATTAGCAATAAACTGATGCAGGCAGCATTCTATTAAGCAAAATTGATATCATAGCGATATACATGACATTCTCACTTATCAGAAGAAGATTTTCAAAATCTTTACTCAATCGACGGAAACGGTTAAACCAACCAAAAGTTCTTTCGACTACCCAGCGTCGTGGAAGTATTTTGAATCCTTTAGTATTATCAGAGCGCTTGATTATTTCAAGATCGTAACCCAGGTTTTCTTTTACCCATGGTATAAGTTTACCGGCATACCCACCATCTGCCCATATCAACTCCAGACGAGGGCATTTTTCTTTCAATTGGGGTAATACTAACTTGGCACCGTCGCGATCCTGAATATTCGCCTCATGAACAACCGCTGCTATTATTCGCCCCTCTGTATCGACTACTATATGGCGCTTCCTGCCACTAACTTTTTTGCCAGCGTCATAACCTTTTGGGCCCCCAGCTTCTGTAGTTTTTGTCGATTGGCTATCAATAATTGAGGCGCTTGGTGTCGGTTCTCGGCCACATCTGACTCGATCTTTTTCGTTCAGAGTGTCATGAATAAGTTTCCAAGTGCCTTGTTTGCTCCATTTATTATAATGATAATAGACTGTTTGCCATGGTGGAAAATCAGAGGGGATCATACGCCATTGGCAGCCCGTCCTGATTACATACATAATAGCGTTAACAATGCTCAGCAAAGGCCATTGTATCGGTGCGCCTCTTTTTTGTGGTTTTAATGTCGAAAAAATTGATTCGAAAAGTTTGCACTGCCCTTCTGTCAAATCGCTTTGATATATTTTTCTCGTTGGCGTTTCCATGAGAACCTCCTCAATGTTAGGGTAAATGCTTTATTTTCCCCTAACATGGGAATCCAAAAATGTCCAGTGCTTTGAAATAATGGCGATTTTTTACTATTGTATTGCAATAACTAATTTTCAAACAGGCTCTTACACCGAAAACGCATCAAAACCCACTGCAGCCTCAAAAGAATCCTGATCATAGATAATATCATCACTGGTAACAATGATTGAATTTAATAAATTTTCTCCTGTCAATGTTGCCATGTTTTTCCCTCCTGATATTTACGGCTATGTATTTGAAATAAAACCGCAATGATCCGCCGGGCCAACCACATTTAAATTTACTTTTATCAAAATTTTCCCCAAGGACGGATAATCGCGGAAAGCCCCAGATTCTCCCGGAGTTTCTCCTTGTCCGGCACCGCTTGCGACCGGGT
>QZLA01000091.1 GCA_004796375.1 Desulfobacteraceae bacterium | reverse complement strand
CTTCAGCAGCATCCGGCCCTCCTTGGAAAACAGCTGCACCATCAACAGCATGTGTGCCGTGTTTGCAGAAACAGAAATTATCTCCCTTTTGGCAAAGGAAATGCCGGTGGAGGCCATTGCCTCAGGCATCAATACATCCTTTGCACAACGAATCGCAGGTCTGGCAAGGCGTATGCGGGTAAACCGCGATGTCCTTTTCGTCGGGGGGGTGGCCAAAAATGACGCATTGAAGCAGTCGGTTGCCCAAGCGCTGGATATTGAGTTCGCAGCGTTTGATACGGATCCTCAGCTCATGGGGGCTTTAGGGGCCGCCGTTTATGCAAGCCAGTTATAATAAGGAGTGAAAAACGATCACGCAATGGAACTATCCGTAACTGAAACCGTACAGGAATTGAGAACCGACCTGGCCATCGAGCTTGAAATGGCCAAGGATGAGGGTAAAAAAGTCGTGGGTTGTCTTTGTTCCTACACGCCGGTTGAGCTTATACTGGCTGCCAAAGCCATCCCCGTGGGATTGTGCGGCTCGACACAGGCGCCCATTCTCAAGGCTGAGGAGGTATTGTCATCCGACCAGTGCCCCAAGGTCAAGGCCACTTACGGCAGGGCCATCTCAGGAACCTGCCCCCTGTTTCCCCTGGCAGACTGTATCCTGTCCGAGACCACCTGCGACGGCAGGAAAAAGATGTATGAACTGCTGGCAAGGCACGCGCCGCTCCAGGTAATGGATCTGCCGCAAAAGCCGGATGAACCTGAAGCACTGGCCCACTGGATTGCTGAAGTGGAAAAGGCGAAATCATTTCTTGAAAATCAGCTGGGTGTCTCCATCACGGAACAGGATTTAAAGGAGGCCGTCCAACAGGGAAACAGGCGCAGAGCATTATTAACGCAGCTTTTTATGACCATGGGTGCATCACCGCCTCCGGTGACGGGTGTCGAGTTCATGCAGATCATGTCCAAACTTGGGTATTATGTGAACTATGACATGCATATCACCCTGCTTGAGCGGCTTTTGAAAACACTTGAACGCCGGATAGAGAAGTCTGAATCCGGTGTACCAGGCGACCGGCCCAGGATTCTGTGGACCGGGCTCGGCAATAGCCTTGGCTGCAGCAAGGTGCTTGAGCTGGTGGAGGAAAGCGGCGGGGTTGTCGTCTGCCAGGAAGGATGCGGCGGGGTTGTCGTCTGCCAGGAAGGATGCGGCGGGATTACCCGGACCGAAGATCTGATTGATGAATCAAAAGATCCGATTCATGCCATTGCAGAGCGGTACCTCCGGGTGACCTGTGCCTGCATGACCCCAAACAATCAGCGGTTTGAAGATTTAAAACGCCTGGTTAAAGAGTTTCGAATTGACGGCGTTATCGATCTGGCCTGGCAGTTCTGCCAGCCGTTTGAAATAGAATCTTTTCGGGTCGGGGAACTTGTTAAAGAAGAGTTGAAAAAGCCGTTCCTCCATGTTGTAACCGATTTTTCCACATCCGATGTCGAACAACTCAGGGTCCGGATCGAAGGGTTTATCGAGCAGATCATGGAAGCGAAAAACAATGAGTATCATTAAAGCCGAACACATTACAAAAGTCTTTCAGGGCAGCGGAAACGACCCTGATGTGGTGGCCATTGAAGAATTCAGTCTTGAAATTGCCAAACAGGAGTTCCTGGCCATCATCGGCCCGAGCGGATGCGGCAAATCCACGTTTTTATTGATGGTGGCAGGGCTTGAGAAACAAACGTCCGGGAATCTTTTTCTCAATAATGAGCCTGTCGGGAAACCTGAAGCCAGCCGTGCCATCGTCTTCCAGGAGTATCTGCTGTTTCCCTGGAAAACGGTTAAATCAAATATTGAGTTCGGGCCTTCTTTGCAGAAAACCCCAAAATCCACGCTTGAAACGATCAGCCGCCACTATATTGATCTGGTCGGCTTAAACGGGTTTGAGAACCGATATCCCCATGAACTGTCCGGCGGGATGAAACAACGGGTGGCCATTGCCCGGGCCCTGGCCAATGAACCGGACATCCTTTTGATGGATGAACCGTTCGGCGCACTGGACTCCCTGACCCGGGAGAGCCTCCAGATGGAACTGCTCAATATCTGGCAGCAGACCACATGCACGGTTCTGTTTGTCACACACAGTATTACCGAGGCAGTGTATCTGGCTGACCGGGTCGTGGTCATGAGCCGGCGGCCGGGACGAATAAAGGATGTGATCTCCATCGACCTTCCCCGGCCCCGTCACAAGGATATGTTTGCCTCAGACCGGTTCCGGAACTATGAAACACTGCTCAAGGAAATTGTATGGGAGGAGGTTGCACAGACAGTCGCATGAAACAGATCAATTTGGACAAACTGGTTTCTCCTGTCGGCATCCTTGTCTTATGGGAAATCATCGCCAGGCTTGAATGGGTGCCTGCCTGGTTTTTACCCGTACCCTCGGGAGTGATACAGGTGCTTTGGGGAATGATTCTTTCCGGTGAAGTGCCGCTGCATACCGGCATCAGTCTGGCAAGGGCATTTGCCGGCTACAGTATGGCAGCAGTGGTGGGTATTGGACTCGGGCTGCTGATCGCCTGGTCAAAAATCATAGAAAATGTGTTTGATCCCCTTATCGAACTGGTCCGCCCGCTGTCAACGTTTGCACTGATACCGATCTTTTTCCTCTGGTTCGGCATCGGGAATACCTCAAAAATCATGATCATTTTCAAAGCCTGCTTCTTTCCCATTGTCCTGAACACGATTTCAGGCATCAAAGGGGTGGACAGTAAACTGATCCAGGCGGCACGTTCCCTTGGTGCTGATGAACGGCAGTTATGGACCAGGGTCCTGATACCATCCGCACTGCCGATGATCATTACCGGCATGCGGATATCCACAGCCATCTCCATTATGGCACTTGTCGGTGTTGAAATGCTGGCCAGTGATTCGGGAATCGGTTTTCTGGTCATTGATGCCCAGAGAACGTTTGATACGGAGCGTGTTTTTGCCGGGATTATCGTGCTTTCGATCCTGGGGTTTTCACTGGACCGTATCGCCCGTATCGTTCAAAACAGGATTCTTTCCTGGCATACCCAGACCTCTCTTGGCGGCGGCCGGGTATGATTCTAAGCAATAAACGATCAACCCATTAATTTAAAAAGGAGTTCGAATGAAGTTGTGTTTCAGATGGTGTCTTGCGGGTATGACAGTGATCATCCTGTGTTTAGCCTCGCAGGGTTTTGCTGCCTCCGGCACAAAGCCGACCGTAAAACTGACCTATTGGAAAAGTATTGATGACCTTCCGCTTTATGTTGCCAAAGAGCAGGGATATTTTGATGAATCCGGGGTGAATGTAGAGCTCAAGTTCATAAAGGGAGAGCAGAATGCACTGGCCGCAGCCCTGAGGGGTGATGTCAACGGCGGATATATATCGCTGGCATCCCTGATCAAGCTGGCCGAAAAAAAGGTGCCGGTAAAGGTGGTGCTCTGGATGGGGCATGCCCATGAACAAACCAAGTGCGGTATTCATGTGGGTGCCCAGACAAAATACCAGGACCTGACGGACCTCAAGGGGATCCGTCTTGCCACCGGCGGCAGTATCAATTCAAAGACCATGCTGACCCATGCCCTTTACAAAGGAGACCTTGGGCTTAAGGATATACGGGCCTTGTGGGGGGCAACCCCGGACAACCCCATGCAGTATGAGGCGGCGCTGCGGTCCGGCGGTGTCGATGCGTTCATTGTTTGAGATCCCCTTGCAGCCATGCTGGAATCGCATGGAGCGAGCCGGATCTTAGCATCCTTCCACGATATCGTGCCCAACTGGATTTTTGCGGGATTATATTTTCCGGATGAATTCTTAAAGGAAAACAGTAACAGCGTTAAAGCCGTACTCAAGGCGATTGAAAAAGCGTTTGTCTTTATCAGTGAAAACGAGGCCCTGGCAAGGGAATACCTGCCGAAATACACCGGGATTAAAAAGGACATCTGCATGATTGCGGCACTCAGGGAGTATGGATCACCCAGAGAACCCATGGACCGTATTAATTTTCAAAGAAGCCTGATGATCGATTACGGCTATATAAAATCAGATGTTCCCATTGAAACCATGATCGACTACCGGTATTTGTCGCAATAGGAGGGGAGGATGAAACAATTTGTAATACTTGCCGTAACAGGACTTGTTTTCTTCACCCAGGTGCATTGTTTTGCCGGTGAAGACCCCTCTCTTTTTTCAAATGGTTTCAGGCAGATTGAATGGGGAACCCATAAAATAGACCTGCCGGATCTTGGGCTGAGTAAAAAGGCATTGAAAGGGATTTACGCTTCCGGGGACTCCAATGTTCTGTTTATGCCGGAGAAAGGAAATCTGGAAATGGTATTTAAATCCGTTCCGCTGCTCTCCATTTTCCTAAAATTCAGGGACGCTGCATTCAGCGGTGTGGATATGGTTTTCTCCAAACCGGATTACCAAAAAGCACTTCAATCGCTGACCCTGGAGTTCGGCAACCCGTTGGCATCGACCGATAACGGCCTGGAATGGCAAACAGATGCCGTTTCTGTGGTGCTGACTGACAGGGAAATCATGGTGACATCATTACACCCCTGATCCTGTTTGTGCTCAGCCCCGGTGCTGTTTACTGCCGGGGCTGCAGCCGTCCCCTAATCCTTTAAGGCTAAACCGTCAGCATTTTATTGTTGAGCATAATTCTCTTAAAAGGCCCTTTTTACAACCAAAAAGTGTTGTTCAAGAGTGCTTTTTGGATACAGAAATTTCGGTTTGAGATTCTTTGATGAGCCCAGCTATAAAAAGAGTAAACGGTTTTATGTTTTTTTTCACACTTGCGTGCTCCAAACTGTCCATATATTCTTCCAAGGTATTGAGTGACATCTTGATTTAATAAAGGGGAGAGAGGAGCGTTTTCTGAGACGACACCACGCATCTGGGCCCAGATCATCCGCATCCTGTTCACATATGGAGATAATTCATTGTCATTGAATAGAATAATGGGCTTTCTTTCAAAGGGGTCTTTTTCAATGATTTTATATCCGGCTGCACTCATCGTTTCAATAATGTTATCAGCAATAGCAGTTTTTCCGATATTACGGAAAGCCCCTGCAAGCCTGCCGGCTTTTGTACTGTGACCACCCTCAAGGAGGTCGCGCAAAATCTGCGATGCATCAGAAACCATGGAAAGTGCTGTCCGGACATCTTCCGCATTAATTAAATAATAGCTAGGAGTGCATGAAATCAAGGCTGCAGATAAGGTCAGGATCTGTAGATTGTTTTTTCTCTTCAGTTTATTCTTTTCTGGCAAATCCAACCGGCTATCGATCAAAGAGGTTTCATGTAAAAGGTCTGTTGGTTTATTACCTCCTTTCGGAGTCCGGATAAAAAGTTGCCTGGGGATATTCCAGTTTCCACTATGAATACTTACGGATTGCTCCGGAGAAAGACACCATTGATCGCCAAATCTTGCGTTTAGATAGTCAGCACAAAACCCCCAGAACGATCCATACCAGGCAGTGCTTTCCCCTTTTGGTTCCTCTGGCCGCGACGGAACATACCATGCTTTCATCACCTCTTTTATGAAACCATTTTTTAAAAGGCGTTCCCGATGGGTGCGGGTCATGTTTTTGGTATGGATCGCAACAATCCCTTTGTCCTGCGGTGTTGCCATTTTATTTACCTGTGGTTTTAAATATATACCAAAGTATTCTTTTTACGTTATCGTGCATATGCCTTTATTAATAGGCGAATTGGAATTCATTGAATTTAAAACCTTCAGCAAAACAGACCCTCAATCTCGGCTTTCAATGTACTGACAAATCACCAGACTCTGGTTGCTTGGGATGTTCTCCGATGATTAAGTTAGTTTCAAGACGGTCAATCACCGGCAGGTCCAATATGGCCGCACCCGGCTGAACCGGTCAAGAATCCGGCCGGCCAGATCCGCATCCGGTCCGGTATTATTATTCAAAAGTTCTTTATTCAATACCATGCGCTTCACAATAGGCTAGAACCTTCCCGGCGATATCCCGGCCATAGCTTTCAAGGGTTTTCGGCCCCACGCCTTTGATCGTCTTTAGTTCATCAATGCTTCGGGGAAGTGTCACTACAATCTGGATCAACACCTTTTGGTGAAGAATAAGAAATGCGGGCACGCCCTTTTCTTTGGCCTGGTTCAGCCGCCAGGTCTTGAGCTGCTGGAACAGCTCAGGGTGTGAAATGTCCGACTCCGTATAGGAAACCGTCTGCTTTTTAGCGGGTTTTTGCGATAAAAATTCAACCTCAGCCTTTGAAAGCGACCCAAGATAGTGAGACAATGAAAACCCGTCTTCGCAGGATCGGATGCCGGCCTGCTTGACAGCGGCCTCATGTCTGAGATTGTTAAAGGCGTTTTTCATTTTTTTCTCAATGGTTTTATTGTCTGTCTCCCAAGACAGGTTTTGCAAAAGGTCATTAAACATGTCTGCCAGTCTGGGAACAAACCATTGGTACGCTTTTGTCACCCGTTCACGGATATAGTCATCCTCAGCCGGAAGCGTTGAGCCCGTGTAGTGCTGAGCCAGCTGGCGCTTAAAGCTTTCGCTGACCCGGAGAATATCCTTTTGAAAGGTTCCGCGGATCTGTTCCGGGTTGGAAACACCGGATACCTTCACCAGGTCCCGGTTGCTGGCGATCAGATAAAAGAAATATCCCATCCGGTCATTCAACACCTTAAAGTCAAAACAATCCGTCAGAAGAGACTGCTGATACAATACGCGTTCCCTATCAAGCCGGGCTTGCAGGCCGGTCGTATTTAACATCTGCTCCAGGAAGCTGGAAACCGCTGTATCCGGCTCAATGACCCGTGAGGGAACCGGGGTTGACAGAACAAGCCCGTCAAGGGATCTGCAGCGGCTCAAAGCGACATAGACCTGGCCCTGGGCAAATGCATCCTTAGTATCAATCACCGCCCGGTCAAAGGTCAGCCCCTGACTTTTATGGATGGTAATGGCCCAGGCCGGTTTCAGCGGAAATTGCTTAAAGCGGCCGATGATCTCCTCTTCGATCTCCTGGGTCTCCTCATTCACCGAGTATTTGATATTCTGCCATTCAACCGGCTCGACAGGGATCGGCCCGTCGTCATCCGGGCATATCACCCGGACCACCGCACCTGAAATCGATTCCACCCGGCCGATTTTTCCGTTGTAATACAGTTTTTCCGGGGAGGTGTCATTGCGCAGGAACATGACCTGGGCCCCTTTTTTAAGGGATAATCTGGGAAAGGTGGGAAAGGTCTGCTCGGAAAACTCCCCTGAGATGTCAGCATTCAGGTCATGCACGGTTTCATGTATGGCGTCAAGCTTGTCCTGGTTGATGCGGTCTGCTGTCCGGTTATGGGTTGTCAGTACGATGCATCCGTCCCTGTCCTCTGCCTTGAACCCTTCATCCACCTGCATGTTCAACTGATCCAGGGCAGATTCATCCAGCTGGTTATCCCGGACCTTGTTCAGCAGGTGGATAAAATTTTCATCTTCCTGGCGGTACACCTTTTTAAGCTCGATACCGGTCAGATCGATCCGGTTGAACGCTTGGCTGCTGAAAAAATAAACATGATCATAATACCGGCTCAACAGGTCCCACTCATTGGCTTTGGCAACCGGGGAAAGCTGGTACAGATCCCCAATCAGCAGGAGCTGTACGCCGCCGAAGGGCAGACTGCTGCGCCGGTGATACCGGAGCACCATATCCACGGCATCCATCACATCCGCCCGGACCATGCTCACCTCATCGATCACCAGCAGGTCCAGACTCTTGATAATCTGCTTTTTTTCCCGGCTGAACCTGAAAATCCGCTCTTTGGTTTTTGCAGACCCCTCACTGTCCGGTATAAATGGTCCAAAGGGCAGCTGGAAAAAAGAGTGAAGCGTGACACCCCCGGCATTGATGGCTGCAACGCCGGTCGGCGCGGTGACAATCATGCGTTTGGCTGTGGTCTGTTTGAGGTTTTTCAGAAAAGTGGTTTTACCGGTACCGGCCTTGCCGGTCAGGAAAACATGGCAGCCCGTGTCTTCGACAAATGCCCGGGCAACTATCAGGTCCTGGTTTAGAGGGTCATCGGTTGTTGTGAAAGTATCTGTCACTGTGCCATACCAGAGTTAAGTTCATAACCCCTGCTGGGTGTCCCGGTTAAACGCATCAATTTCAGCTCTTGTCGGCATTGCGCGTGCGGCCCCAACCTTTGTCACTGAAAGGGCGCCCACGACATTGGCAAATTCGGCCGCTTCAAAAAGGTCCCTGCCTTCGGCCAGTGCCGTAACCAAACCTCCGTTAAACGCGTCTCCGGCGCCTGTGGTATCTATCGCTTTGACCATTCTTCTTTCAATCATGGCCGATTTATCACCGCTTTTCACAAATGCGCCGAGTTCACCCAGTGTGATGATAATGTGATCAACTCCCTTGGAGTGAAACACCTTGGCCGCGTTTTTTGCATCATCCGGGGTCAGGACCTTGATACCGCTTAATGCAGCGGCTTCTACTTCGTTTGGCGTTAAAATGTCCACTTTGGCAAGTATCTCATCCGGTATCTCTTGTGCCGGAGCCGGATTCAAAACCACCTGCACACCGTTTTTATGGGCGATGTCTATACATTTCCAGTTGGCATCCGGGTTGACTTCGAGCTGCACCAGCAAAACATCGGATCTTGCAATGACCGGTTCTATCTGCTCAATATCTGTGTCCGTAATGTTGCCATTTGCGCCGGGAACGATCAGAATCTGGTTCTGCGCCGTTTGTTCATCTACCATGATGATTGCCGTGCCGGTTTCTTTTTGTTCGTCGATAAATACGAAATCCGCAGACATCTGGATCTGCCGGTAAAAATCAAGTGCAACCTTGCCGAACAGGTCATTGCCCACTTTGGTGACCATCGTGACATCAGCACCCGCAAGATGAGCGGCAACCCCCTGGTTGGACCCCTTCCCGCCAGGCCCCATGGTAAATGAAGACCCCAGAACCGATTCTCCCGGAACCGGTAAATGATCAGCCCTGGATGCCAGATCCACAACAAATCCTCCGAATACGGTTATCTTTCCAGTCACGCCAATCTGCCTCCGGTTTATTAGATACCCTGAAAATTGAATTACCTACCCGTGTTATATCATTTGATCGTTCAAAAGCAATATGCGGATACACATGCAACTTTTTCGAACGACCCGGTGAGGCTGATCCTGACGGTCACCAGGGAAAATGGCACCTATGGTGATCCGGCAGCGAATATGCTATAATCAGTGTTTGCTTCAACCCGTCGAGGAAGACTCATGTCAGCATCAGCATACACACCCCCCTGGAAACAGGCAGTTAAAAAAACACAGGGAAAATCCAAGGGAAAAGGTCAGAAAAGATCCTCATCCCGGCATTCCCATCCCTTTCTGGCCCAGGATTCCAAAGCCGTGGTGGGGCAGTTCCATGACCTGCCTGTGGAGAACCTCTCGGATTACGGGGTCTATCTGAGCTTTGGCCGGGACCGGGTGCTCCTGCCCAATAAATATGTGCCGGACAATGTTGCCATCGGCCAACAGATCCGGGTCTTTGTCTACACCGATTCCGAAGACCGGCCCGTGGCCACCACCCTGACCCCGGCCGGGGTCGTGGGGGATATTGTGGGGCTTCGGGTCAGGGACACCGCAGCCTTTGGCGTGTTCATGGACTGGGGCCTTGAAAAGGATCTTTTGGTTCCCAGGGGCGAGCAGGAAGCAAGGATGGAGCCCGGACAGACCCATCTGGTGAAGATCTGCCTGGACAAGTCCTCCCACAGGATCTTTGGATCCACCCTGATGGCCGGATTCTGCCACAGGGACGCCCAAGATCTTGCACCCGGAGATGCCGTGGATCTCATCATCCACAGTTTGGGCCCCATCGGCTATACCGCCATCATCAACCGTGCCGGCACCGGCTTGCTCTACAAGACCGAAACCTTCCAGGACCTGGCCATTGGCGACAAATGCCGGGGATATGTGCTGCGGGTCCGGGAGGACGGCAAGATTGACCTGACCCTGAAACAGCCCGGATATGCCTCAGTGGAGGGCTCGGCCCAAAAAATCCTGCACATCCTGGAATCCAGGGGCGGATCCAGCCCCTGCCACGACAAAAGCCGGCCTGAAGAGATCCAGGAGGCCTTTTCCATGAGCAAGAAGGAGTTCAAGCGGGCCGTGGGCAAATTATATAAAGAGGGCCGGATCCGTCTGCTCGGCGCTGACGGGATTTGCCTGGCCCCATGAACCACATCCCGAAAATGGTTTGCATGGTTTTGCCCGCCGTACTTGCCGGTCCGTGGTGGTTGAATACCGCATATGTTCCGCCCTTCAGTGAATAGGTTTCCATGCCACTCGGGGTTCCATCATGAGACTCCTTTAATGGTTTCTTCCCAGAATGACCGGAGAAAGGTGGCGGATTTCATGGCTTACGTGAATTGATGATATATCCGGGCGATGATGCTCTGCAGCCAGATGTTCCCCTCGGGGGTTGTCAGCCAGTACAGCGCCCCGCCGTTCAAGGCCACCGTCACCCAGTACGTCACCCTGAATGACACCTTTTTGGATTTATGCCTCAAAAAACTCTGGGCGAGTTTAGCACCGGGCCAGCCGCCCAGCATGGATAACAGATGCAATGTGTTTTCAGTCGTCCGCCAGTTCCCCCACTCGGCCGCACTCTTGTCTTTGAGGTACATCAGGAAGGTCACCACGCTCATGACGGCATACACGCACACCAGTTCAAGCGGGATCAGGTACATGCTGTACAGGTAGTAAAGCATGGCTGAAAAACCACTGAACAATACAAGGGAGAAGATCTTCTGGCGTATTTCCCGGCCGTTGTTCCTGTGCCCGGTGACCGGTGTGACATTGACCGCGCAGGCCCGGCCTTGCCGGTCCGTGGATGTAAAATACTGCACCTTAAGATTGATCACCGGCCGCTTGTGATAATTGCTGTAATTGTTGATGTGGAAAAAAATGGTGTTTTCCCCGGATTCGGGTGCGATAAACCCAAATCCTTTTTCTTCTTTCCAGTTTGAGATGGTACCGTATTTCATATCTGTTCATTCCGCTATTTCCATAAATGCCTTACGGCTTACTTCATTCTATCTGCCTTGGATTTACTCAATTTCAAGCTATTCCTGTCCCTTTCTTTGAATTAACTTTGTTTTTCTGTTTTATTGAGTGCATAGATTGCTTTCAGGATATCTGGCCAGACGTTTTAACACCGCTTCTGGTAGAT
>QZLA01000404.1 GCA_004796375.1 Desulfobacteraceae bacterium | reverse complement strand
CCTGGTAACCGTTTTTCTGGATGTCCTGTCCAAAGTTCCGATGACGCTGGAAGATGCCCGCGGGGATCTTGAGTATAATAAGCAGTTTTATGAATTTATGCAAAAAGGGCAAAAACAGGAGGCCCGGAAACTGATGATCGAGCATTTTGACACCCTGACGGATATCATCAAGCGAAGCTGAAAACAAGACGGTTAAGACCGCCATCAGGGTTCAACAACGATCAGACCGCAAATAATTTTACCTGCTTGGTCCTCCTGGTTCATTAAAAAAAACAACCATAGAAAGGAGGAGTTGCAAAATGAAAAAAGGAAAACGGTTTTCCGCGATTGTCATCATGGCCCTGATCCCATTCATCTGCATTTGTCTGGGGGGAGCCGCATTTGCTGCTTCAAAGCAGATAAAATTTGCATACCTTGGTAAACTTGATCCCCACAAAGCTGCTTATACGACGGGTGTGGTGAATTTTGCCCATATTGTCGATAAGAGCAGCGGCGGCGGGATGAAGGTTAAAATTTTTCCAGCCGGTACACTTGGCAAAGAAACCGATATCCTCCAGGCATTGCGCAGCAATGCCATCCAGATGACGTCCGCCTCCATGGTCACCCTGTCAAGAATTTTTCCTCCCGCCCAGGTCATGATGGCGCCCTATGTATTTAAAAATGATGCCATCGCATGGAAAGTGGTTGACGGTCCTTACGGGCAGAAACTGCTGGATGCCTTTACCGAGAAAACCGGGATCAAGGCACTGGGGATTTTTGATTCGGGCTTTCTTGCCATCACCAACAACAAACGGCCGCTCAGGACACCGGATGATTTTAAAAATATCAAGTTCAGAGCTATGGGGCCGCTCCAGGCAGCCATGTTTAAGTCATTGGGAGCCAGTGCCGTTCCCATCCCCTGGCCCGAGACCTATACATCGCTTCAAACCGGAGTCGTAGACGGTCAGACCAATGCTGCCTTTGTTGTGTCTGTGTTTAAGTTGTATGAAGTCCAAAAGCACATCGCTCTTGCAAATTCCCAGTTCGGCTATCAGGTGTGGCTCTGCAATAAAGACTGGTATGACAGCCTATCCGCTGAAGAGAAAGGCATTATAAGGGATGCCGTCACAGCCGGCCGCATGTCAACCCGAAGCATGGCACTGCTCAGAGAGCAGGAATCACTGGCCCAGCTTGAAAAGGAGGGTATGAAGATCACCTCCCTGACCAGCGAAAATATTTCCAAGCTACAGAAGCTTGCAGGGCCGTCTTGTCTGGAGTGGCTGAAAACCCAGATGGATCCTAAATGGGTTGATGAAATGAGCCAGGCTGTGGCAGAAGCTGAAAAACAGCTGGCCTATTAGTTGAGTCGCACTTTCCATTGATTCGATATGAATGATTTGACATAAATGGGCTGGTGTCTGAAACACCAGACCCTCCTTAAACAGGATAATGCTATGATCAAATTGACTTGGGCCCGAACCGTTGTTGACACCTCGGGAAAGTTGAGTCTACTTGTCGAGAAGGCTTGCGGTGTTATCTGTGTCTTCTGTTTTGCTGTCATGACCCTGGTGGCGATTCTGGGAGTGTTTTTCAGATACGTTATGCAGAGCCCTTTTATGTGGACTGAAGAGGTCGCGCGATACCTGCTGGTATGGCTTGGATTTACAGCCGTGAGTATGGCGTTGAGGCAGGACAGACATATAAAGGTTGAAGTGATTACGAACCTTGTGCCTGGGGGTGTTCAAAAAATAGTCCGCTACATTGTTGATGTTCTGATTGGTGTGTTTTTTGTCGTGCTTTTGTGGCAGGGATACAAGATGACCGTCAATAACATTATGACCGCTTCAACCATCCCGGTGTCAATGTCCTGGATACTCGTAGCGGTGCCTGTGGGCGCTGCCCTGGCTTTGGTGCAACTGGTTTTAGGGCTGATACAGACCGTCTTTGAGGAGTTCTCAGACCCGCCAGAAACCCAAATAACAGATATTGAGGGAAAACTCACATGATCGGAATTATATTGGCAGTATTTTTCGGTCTGGCCGTTATTGGCGTCCCGGTCGGTATCGTGGTCGCCCTTACAACGATATTCGGATTTATCTATACCGATAACACGGTGTTTTTCTCAATGATTTCCCAGCGGATGTTTTCCGCCATGGACAGCTTTACTTTTCTCGCTCTCCCTTTTTTCCTCCTGGCTGGTGATATCATGAACAAGGTGGGATTGACCGGACGACTGGTGGATTTTTCCAATCTTTTTTTCGGTAGGTTAAAAGGCGGTCTGGCCCAGGTAAATATCGTCACCAGTATCATTTTCGGAGGGATATCAGGAGCGGCAGTCGCTGATACGGCAGCTCTCGGCCGTATTTTCATTCCATCCATGACCGAGCAGGGATATGGGAGAGATTTTTCAACGGCGGTGACAGTGGCCTCTTCAATTATCGCGCCCATCATCCCGCCGAGTATCATTATGGTCCTTTATGGGTCGATCATGGAGGTTTCCATTGCCGGCCTGTTTGCCGCAGGGATTGTTCCGGGCCTGCTCATCGGGGTTATCCTGATGATCCTGACCCGGGTGATTGCCGGAAAACGCAATTATCCGACACACCCTGAGAAGATTACTGTCACACGTCTGGTCAAAAGGACCAGGGGTGCCATGTGGGCGTTGATGATGCCGATTATTATCCTTGGCGGGATCCTGGGAGGTATCTTCACGCCAACAGAAGCGGCAGCGATTGCAGTCGGGTTTGCACTTTTTGTGGGGCTGGTGGTTTACAGGAACCTGACGCTTAAAGATTTGTATGACACATTTTTTAATTGTGCCGTGACCATTGGCGTTATCACATTGCTGCTGTCCGCTGCAACGGTTCTTGCCTGGTTCCTTGCCATCGAACAGATCCCGGAAATGGTGGCGCAGATATTCATGTCCATCAGTGATAATAAATACATTATCCTGCTGCTCTGCAATCTTTTCCTGATTATCGTGGGTATGTTTCTGGATATCGGGCCTGCACTGCTGATCCTGGGGCCGATTCTTGCGCCGCTGGCCATCAATTTAGGCGTCCATCCTCTGCATTTCGGCATCATGATGTGTGTTAATCTGAATATCGCCTTGATGACCCCCCCAATGGGGGCATGTCTCTTCATGGGAATGATTGTTGGTGAACTCAAGCTGGGTGAGTTGGTGAAAGCGCTATGGCCGTTCATCCTGGTTGAGTTATTTGTTCTTCTCCTGGTGATCTATATTCCCGCCGTTTCCATGTGGGTGCCAACCATGCTGGGATTTGTAAGGTAATACATGTAACATGAAAGGGTGATAATGAAAATCGTTAATGCTGAAGCCATACCCATCAGAATTCCCCTGAACCACCCATTTGCCATTGCCCTGGGAACCCTTACCCACAGTAATCATGTACTGGTCCGGATGGAAGGTGATGACGGCCAGATCGGATGGGGAGAATGCACCACCTTTCATTCGGTATATGGATATGACCAAAAATCTCTTTATGATGTGCTGACCAGTTATCTCATTCCGGCAGTAAAGGGGTGTGATCCTAAAAATGTGGCTGCAATACATGAAAGGATGGATCAGGCCATGCCCTTCAATCTCATGGCCAAATGCGGCATTGACCTTGCCGCTTATGACCTGGTCGGCCAGGCCGAAAAGGTTCCGGTTTACAAACTCACCGGCGGTAAGCGGGTTCATGGTATACCCGTAACTGCCGCAGTGGGGATCGATTCACCTGGCCGGACGGCCCAGATGGCTCAAAATTTGGTGGAGAATGGATTTCGTACGATTAAAATCAAAATTGGTTTGTCACCAAATGAAGATCTTGACCGGGTCAGAGCTGTCAGGAAAACCCTGGGAGATGACATCAGCATCCGGGTGGATGCCAACAAGGGGTACGACCGATCCACTGCCTTCAAGACGCTTGAGCAGATGGATGATCTGGGCCTGGAATGGATTGAGCAGCCCCTTCCCGAATGGGATCTTGAAGGATTGGCCATGCTGGCCGATCATCTGAATACCCCCATTGCCTTAGATGAAAGTGTCTATACGGTACATGATGTTGAACGGGCCATGGCAGCCGGTACAGTGGATGTCGTCAATATCAAGGTCCCGAAATGCGGTGGAATTTTCCGTTCACAAAAGATTGCAGCCCTGTGTGCTCAGTATGATATCAAGTGTTTCCTGGGCGGGTGTCTTGAAACCACTCCGGGAACAGCGGCACAGGCTCATTTCTATACATCCACGCCGAACGTGATATCTGCTGCAGAAATGGAAGGGCCGGTATGTTATATTGACGATGTGGTGGAAACACCCATGGAAATTGAAGACGGAATGCTAAAAATACCGGATGGTCCGGGATTTGGCATCTCTATTGATGATGAAAAGGTATCCCGTTACCGGATCGCTTTTTAAGACAATCAGTATATAGCAGGGATGGGTGCCACAGTAAGGGGGCGCACTCATTTCTTCTCTTTTTTTTCAATTGCCCCGTCAATATCAATGATTTTTCCTGACAGGTAGTCCTTGGTCTTGTATGTGGTGATGTTCATCAGTTTCCCGGTGATCGATTTCATCCTTTCCAGGGCGTTGAGAAGTTCTTCGGCTAATCTTTCCTTTGCTGAGTGATCAAGCATTTTCTGGGATAACAGGTCACTGGCCAGATAGATCACCTGCATGGGCTGGTTCAGTTCATGGGATACTGCCCCGGCCATCTCAATCACCCCCTGGAGTTTTTCAATTTTAATCTTTTCCATCTCTGCTTTTTTCTCTTTGGTGACATCCCTGAGGCTGACAACGGTGACATTTTTTTGGTCCAACCTTAACGGAACCTCTGTTTTCAACACCGGCACGGCCTGTCCCGATGATGTTACAAACCTGAACGAGTCAAGTTCCTGTGTCGCGTTATCTTCCTTGATGACAATATCATCAATACCAAGCCGGTTAATGATATCATCCTTTATCCCCCCCATCAGCCTGAGTGCCCGGGGATTGATATCCAAAATTTTATTTGTGGCATCATCCACGATCAGAATAGCGGTCGGGCTGGCTTTGACAAACAGATTGAACTTTTCATAATTGTCCTTGATCTCCTCGGCCTGGGTTTCAATGACCCGTTTGAGCTTCTTCCTTGAATAGTTCCATACAGTAATCAAAATACATCCAATCGTCAGCAGTGCTAGAACCGCAAAAATGATGTTGCGATAAAAATTGCCCATAAAAGACTGCCATCGTCCGGATGCATCCTTCCATACCAGGATGGATCCGCTGTCCGGAAGAGAAGGGTTCATGGTACTTCTGAAATCTCTGACCGGAAACGCCGTGACCTGAAAATGCGGCGGACCCTTGATAAATGCCGCTCCTTTTTTCATTACCCGATCATAGAAGTCACCCGATTCAAGATATTGACTGATCCGAGGGTCGGTGGTCTCTTCAATATAGTAATCCTTCAATATGGCACCCGGGCTAAAATGCGCCTTGATGCTCGCAGGCGTCATGGTACGGTCAACATGGGATTTGGTGAGCAGCAGGCAGAAATCAGCTGCCATCTTTTTTTTCATGGCATTCAAAAATATTTTGTAGGAGGTGCCGGCTTCCACGGCGCCAAGATGTTCCACCCTGCCCTGGCTGTCTTTAAAAGAAACAGGCACCACGCCCCGAATTCCCGTATAGTGACGACCGGTTTCAAACCCTTTATAGGATCTATTATTTTGATTTGCAGCGATAACCATATACCGGATATCGCCCAGGTTATCCCCGAATGCAGTGGGTTTGTGGACTCTTAAAAATGACCTGGACCCCGGTCCCAGGTGAAAATGAAGCTGCCGGACATCATAATTTTCCGTCACTTGATCCCAGCTGGGATGAACCAGGTCAAACAGTTTTTGGCGGGCTGCTGAAGATTTTTCGCCGCCTTTTCCGCCGCCTTCGGATTCAACGGCCAGTTTCCCCTTTTTAAACTGCTGTTGCACCTTTGGGTCATTTGCAATAAAGGTGGCCAGCTTCTGCATGGCCGTTGCCCTGGAGTCCAGGCAGATGATAAAATTATCCTCAATCGTTACGGCCCAATCCTCAAGCTCTTTGTTAAAATCCTCCAATGCCTTCATGTAATTCAACAATACAAAGAGCACATGGGAAATGACGATGATCAAAGATAAAGTGATCAATGCTTTGCTTTTCATAGCAACGTCTCATTTACCGGGTTCTGTCAATATGACCTGGGTTGATTGATTTATCGTTTATGGATCTGAAATCATACCAATGATTTTAATCAATGTACAGAACTGCGGCAAATAAAAACCCCCATGACCGGTATAAACCTGCCATGGGGGTCTCGTAGGTGTATCGATGGCATACAGGAAGGGTTAGATCAACTGGGCGGCAACAACCTCCGCGATATCCAGGGTTTTAATCTCCTCATCCTTTTCCAGCTCTTTCATGCCGTCTTCGATCATGGTCAGGCAGAAGGGGCATCCAACCGCCACATTGGTCACGTTTTTACTGACGATCTCTTCGGCCCGCTCCACATTGATGCGCTTGCCAATGGTTTCCTCCATCCACATCCTGCCGCCGCCGGCACCGCAGCAGAAACTTTCACTGCCGCAGCGGTCAAGCTCGGTCAGGCCCGAACCGGTTGCACTGTTCAGGATGGTCCGTGGCTCATCGTATACCTCGTTGTAACGACCCAGGTAACAGGGGTCATGATAGGTCAGGCTGCCCTCAAGGGATTTATCCAATCTGATCTTGCCTGCCTTGATCAGTTCTTCAATAAACTGGCTGTGATGGATCACTTCGTAATTTCCGCCCAGCTGGGGATAATCATGCTTCAGGGTGGTCAGGCAGTGGGGGCAGGCTGCAATGATTTTCTTGACATTGTAACCGTTCAGCACTTCGATATTTTCAGTGGCCATCATCTGGTACATCATTTCATTTCCGGAGCGTCTGGCAAAATCCCCCGTACACTTTTCTTCGGTACCCAGGATGGCAAAATTGATACCGGCTTTCTGGAGGATCTTCACCAGTGCGATAGAGACCTTTTTGGTCCGATCGTCAAAGGATCCGGCGCAGCCAACCCATAACAGATAATCCACGTTGGGGTCTTCTGCCATGGTTTTAACGCCCAGGCCCTCGGCCCAGTCCGCCCGCTTGTCGTATCCGATCCCCCAGGGGTTGCCATTCCGCTCAAGCCCCTTGAAGGCGGCATTGAGTTCCTGGGGATACACACCGGCCATGAGGGTCTGGCCCTGGCGCATGCCGATGATTCGGGGGACATGCTCAATGGCCACCGGGCAGACCTCTTCACAGGCCCGGCAGGTGGTGCAGGCCCACAGGGTGTCCTCTTCAATGACACCCCCGACCAGGGGTTTTTCACAGTTAAGTGCCATCATGTTGGCCTTGACCTTTTCTGTTGTTCCCTCATCCAGATCTTCGGTCAGGTAGTCCGCATACTTTTTCCGCAGGATCAACCGGTCCTCATTGGCGGCCAATTCATATTTCAGGCTGTCATTAAAATCCTTCAGGTTCAACGGCTTGTCCGTGGTAAAGGTCGGGCAGACCTCCTTGCATCGACCGCACTCAGTACAGGTATACAGGTCCAGGCCCTGTTTCCAGTCCAACTGGTGAAGATGATTCACACCCAAAGACTCATCTTCCCATACCGACTCATCTTCCAGGTCCAGGAGTTTGACCTTTTCATGGGGATAATCCAGGGATTTTAAAAATACATTGGGTAATGAGGTGATCACATGAAAATGCTTGCCATGGGGCAACAGGTTCAGGAAGGTCAGCTGGGTAATGATATGCACCCAGAACATGAGGTGCATCATCTCATTTGTGGTGCCCTTGTCCATCCAGGATGTCAGCCATGCCGCGATCATGGATATGGGGGTCCAGGAAAATTCAGCGCCATACTTGGGATTATTGAAATAATGCAGGTTGTCCGGATTGCCAAAGCCTGCGATCAGGTTGTACCGGGCACCGTCATACAGCAGGTCCGATATCATGAGCAGCCCGATCATGCCCAGAACCAGATAGGCTTCCCAGGTGTTGTGAAGCCGCTCCGGCTTGACCACCGCCCGGCGGTAGATGGCCCAGATCACCATCACCAGCACGACCCCTTCCATGATATCCTTGAGCAACATGTACAGGTAACCCAGGAGGAAATTCTCGGACAGGAGCGGCAGTTGGAATCCATGGATAAATCCTTCACCATAGAGATTGATGCTCCTGATAAGAAGGATACAGAATCCCCAGAATATCAGTGCATGCATGATGCCGGAGGAACGTTCCTTTTCCCGGCCCACCAGGCGCTTCTGGCCAAAGGCAATAATCAGCAGGCCCTTGATCCGGTCCTTGATCCGGTCTAACCGGTCCGCCGGCTCCAGCGCCATCAGGATTTGAGTTTTTTTATACATGGTCCGGCCGAAAACAGCCAGAGCGATAACAAGCACAATAAACATGAATAGGGGATTCATAACAACCTCTTACAGTAAAATTAACCTCTCACTTTTTTAATTTCTTCCCTTAAAACAGGAACCACCTCAAACAAATCCCCTACAATACCATAATCTGCCACATTAAAGATAGGGGCTTCGGGATCTTTATTTACTGCCAGGATCACCTTTGATCCGTTCATACCGGCCAGGTGCTGAATAGCGCCGGAGATACCGAATGCCATATACAGGGTCGGGGCAACGATTTTACCGGTCTGTCCCACCTGTTTGTTATGGGCCATAAACCCCCCGTCCACCATGGCGCGGGATGACCCGAAACCGGCCCCAAGATCGCTGGCCAGCCCCTTGACCAGATCCACACCGGCCTGGTCTTTTGCCCCGCGGCCGATGGAAACAACGATATCTGCATCTGCCAGATCGATCTCCCCGCTGGCATCCGAGAGCAGTTCCTTGATCACGGCTTTAAGGTCGGCTTCCGGCGCAGGCAGTTTGACCACATTTTCACTGCCTGAGACCGATTCGTCTGCCTCAAACGCCCCGGCCCGGACCACGGCCACCAGTTTGTCCGTATTGACCTTGACCTTCTGGAGTACCTTGTTGGCAATGGCCGGCCGCGTGATTTCAATGCCGTTATCCAGATTCACATCGATAATTTCCGTGGCACAGGCGATATCCATGCGGGCGGCGACTCTTGGTGCGGCCGCTTTTCCGCTCTCGGAAAATCCAAACCAGACCAGATCCGCGTCAAATTGATTGGCTGCCTCCACCACACAGGTCGCAAAGGGGCCGGCAGAAAAGAGTTCAAGACCCGCATCATCCGCAATATACTGGGTATCGGACCCGGCGCTGACCAATTCCGGTACCAGGGATTCTATATTTGAACCAATGGCCACCACAGCGGTTTCAGCACCAAGGGCTTTGGCCTTTGACAGCAGCTCTGCAGTGCTGCCTTTGAGTACACCTTGTTTGATATCTGCAACAACGAGTATTTTAGCCATAATATCTATTTCCTCTCATGGGGATGTTTATCTTATAAAACCTTTGCTTCGTTGGCCAGAAGGTCAACCACCTTGACCGCGAGTTCCGCTGCATCACCTTCAAACTTCTGACCGGCCTGTCGGGTTTCAGACTTCATAAACTCAACCACTTCCGATTTCAAGGCATTGCCGCCCACCTCGTCATAGGAGGTACCCAGGCCGGCAAGATCCGTGGTTTCAATCTTTTTCTTTTTGGCCATCATGATGCCGCGCATGGCCGGCAGACGGGGTTCGTTGATGCTGTCGCTTACGGTGACCACTGCCGGCAGGGCCACCTCAACAATCTCGGTGCCGGCATCCCCAAGGCGGGATACCTTGATATTCCCGTCATCCACCACCTGGATCTCGATCACGTTACTGACACAGGGTATACTCAAATATTCCGCCAGCATGATACCGGTCTGGCCGCTGTCCGTATCCTGGGCCTGTTTCCCCGTGATAATCAGGTCATATTCACCCGTTTCATATACCTTCTGCAGCACTTTGGCATACACTGAAGAATCGGCCTTTTCCAGGGCCGGATCATCCACATGGATACCGTTATCGATGCCCATGGCATAGCATTTCCGGATGATATCGGTCATATCCCCGCCACCAAGGCTCACCAGGGTGGTCTCGGCCCCGTTGTTTTCCTTGAGCACAACAGCGGCTTCCACGGCGTTTTCATCCCAGGCATTAATCACGTATTGAAGCCCGTCCTCGACAATGGCTCCGGATTCCACGTGGATATTCAGTTCCACGTCTACAACTTTTTTTACGGTTGTGAGAATCTTCAAAACATCCTCCCTTAGACTATGGTTTAGTATTGTGTTGAATAAAAAATCTAATCAAATTTCTGTTTGACAATGCGGTCCGGGCTGCTGACCACCAGCAGCTCTGCATCACCGCTGGGGCAGGCCAGGGTCATGTTCAGGGACCGGCCCATTTCCGCGGCCAGTGCCGTGGGCCGGGAGTGACTGATCATCACGGGAATTCCGGCCCGGGCGGCTTTCTGGACCAGTTCGTAACTGATCCGCGATGAGAGAACCAGCACACTGGCCTGCTTGAGGGTCTGATTGACAAATGACTTGCCAATGGCCTTATCCAGTGCATTGTGCCGGCCCACATCCTCTGCAAAGGCGATCATCTTCAGGTGCTCGTCAAACATGATGGCGGCATGAGAGCCCTTGGTGGTCTGGTAGTAATTCTGATTTTCAGACAGTTTGTTGATGCAGTCAAACACCCGGTTGATCTCGATATGAAAATTATCTTCTGCCGGTTTAAGGATCTGCTCAAGATCCTTGATCAGCTCCTTGCCGCAGATCCCGCAACTGGTCTGACTGACAAATCCGCGCCGTTCCAATACATTCTGGACCGATTCGTTTCGTTGAGGGGTCAGCCAGATATCGATCACATTTGGGTCCAGGTTTGAATCATACCCGATGGTCCGGATATCCTCGTAAGCATCCACAATCCCTTCAGCCAGACAGAACCCCACGGCATGGGCTGCCTCATCCCCCGGGGTCCGCATCACCACGGAATAGGGTTTGTCATTAACCCGTATCAGGAACGGCTCCTCCCCGATCAGTTCCAGTGAGGTATCCTGGAACTTGCCCCGTTCGCACCTGAGGGCCTGATAAAACTTGGTATTTTTTCCCGGGCTCAATTCAAACCGTCCTTATGCGGTTGGAAAGGAAAGGGACTGGGCATAGACATAGGCGGCCTGCAGATAGGAGGTCGGGCACAGCGGAAAGCACTCCTTGCAGTCCGGACACTCTTTTGCAGCCACCTCGGGAACAAAGCTGATCTCCTTGTTGATGCCGCGGTCCACAAATCCCAGGGCATGTTTTTGTGTCACCTCGGCACAGTATCTGACACACAGGCCGCAGTGGATGCAGAAAGAGGGATCTTTTTCATACCGGTCCGGTACGGCCCCGTATTCTTTGGCCATCTCCAGCAGCTGGGGAGCATCCGGTGCATGGGCCATGAGAAGCTCGATGATGGTCTTCCGGATGCGGTCTACCTTTTCCGATCGGGTCCGGACAATGATCCCGTTCTGCACCGGGTATACACAGGAAACAACGAGCTTGGTCCAACCGCGGTCCTCGACCTCCACGATGCAGATCCTGCATGCCCCGAAAGGCTCGAGTTTTTCATGATGACAAAGCGTGGGAATATAGATACCTTCGGCCTGGGCCGCATCCAGAAGCGTCATCCCATCGGTTGCCGTAACCTGCTGTCCATCAATTTCAAATTGGATCTCACTCATGTTTATTCACTCTTCTTTTTGGTCTTCTTTTTAATGGCTCTTTGTTCTTCCGGAACCGGATCCGGGACCGGTACACCCGACAGCTTGGTCACTGCGGCAAACTTGGTGGGGCACACCTCAAAACAGGTGCCGCAATTGGTACATCTTTCCTGGTCAATGATATGGATCAGTTTCTTATCTCCGTCAATGGCATCTGCCGGACACTGCTTGCGGCAGGTACCACAGCCGGTACAGCGCACAGGATCGATGTAGAAGGAGATCATCTCCTTGCAGGCCAGGGCCGGACATCTTCCCTCGCTGATATGGGCCTCATATTCATCCCTGAAGTACTCCAGGGTGCTTAAAAAGGGATTGGGCGCACTTTTTCCCAGGGCGCACAAAGATGCTTCAACTGCGGTCTCGGACAGTTCTTCGAGCAGTTCAATGTCCCCTTCCCGGCCCCGCCCTTCAGTGATATTGGTCAGGATGCGGTGCATCTGGCGAAGCCCTTCGCGGCAGGGCACGCATTTACCGCAGGATTCATCCGTGAGAAACTCGATAAAGTACCGGGCCACGTCCACCATACAGGTATCCTCATCCATGACGATCATACCGCCGGATCCCATCATGGAACCGGCCTTGGTCAGTTCGTCAAACCCGACGGGAAGATCCAGGAGATGTTCCGGGATGCATCCGCCTGAGGGGCCGCCGGTCTGCACCGCCTTGAACGCTTTACCACCGGGAATACCCCCGCCGATATCGTAGATGATCTCTTTGAGGCTCATACCCATGGGCACTTCTACCAACCCGGTATTCTTGATCTTGCCCACCAGGGAGAAAATCTTGGTTCCTTTACTGGATTCGGTCCCGACCGAGGTGAACCAGTCGGCCCCGTTATTCACGATCAGCGGGACATTGGCCCAGGTTTCCACATTGTTCAGCACCGAGGGTCTTTCCCACAACCCCTTGACATTGGAACGTACATACTTGGGCCGGGGTTCGCCCGCCTTGCCTTCAAGGGAGGTCATCAGTGCGGTGGACTCACCGCAGACAAACGCGCCTGCCCCCTGGTGGACGATCACCTTGAAATTGAACCCGGATCCCAGGATATTGTCTCCCAACAGACCGTACTGTTCAGCCTGTTTGATGGCCAGGTGGATATTTTCAACGGCCAGGGGGTATTCCTGGCGCACATAAAAATAACCCTCATTGGACTTGATGGCATACCCGCCCAGGATTAATCCTTCAAGGATGGAGTGGGGGTTGCCTTCCAGCAGGGCCCGGTCCATGAACGCCCCGGGGTCGCCCTCATCAGCATTCACGATCACGTACTTGATGGGCTCGGGAGCGTTTCGGGATCCCTCCCATTTGCGGCCCGCAGGAAAACCGGCACCGCCGCGGCCCCGCAAGTTTGCTTTTTTGACCTCTTCGAGGACATCCAGGTCGGTCATCTCGCCCAGGGCCTTGGCCAGGGCGGAATAGCCGCCGATGGCAATATAGTCGTCAATGCTTTTGGAATCCACTTTGATATTGTTGCACAGGACCGTACGCTCCTGGGCCTTGTAAAAGGCGATATCCGATTCCTTCACCGCAACGTCACCGGTCACCGGATCGGTGTAGCACAGCCGCTCGATCACCTGGTTCTGCTGGATGGTCTGCTCGATGATCTCCGGTACGTCCTTGGCCTGAACCTGGAGGTAGCAGATCTCTTCGGGATAGATCACCACCACCGGTCCCTGCTCACAGAACCCCGGACATCCGGTACCCTTGGTATCGACGGTAGCGGATAATCCCTGGGCGTCAAGCTCCCGGTTAAAGGCCTCGATCACCTCATCCGCCCCGGAGGCCACGCAGCCGGCACCGGCACAGATTGAGATGCAAGGTGTATTCGGATCTTTCCTGGACAGTATCTCTTGTCTGAAGGTATTGAGTTCTTCAGGCGTATTTAACCGCGCCATAATCTTCCCCTACTCGTAAGTTTCTAAAGCTTGAGTTGTTTTGTTCGGTGACATTTTGCCGTGGATCTTGCCGTCAACCTCCATCACCGGCCCCAGTGCACAGCACCCCAGGCAGTTGACTGTTTCAACACTGAACTTGAGATCCAGGTCGGTTTCACCCGGCTTGATGCCGGTGCTGTCCTCCACGGTGTCCAGGATACGGGTGGCCCCGCGGACATGGCAGGCCGTTCCCACACAGATATGGACTTTGTGCCGCCCCTTGGGAACCAGGCTGAATGCTTTATAAAATGTGGCGATGTGCTGAATCCGGGTAAGGGGAACAGACAGTTTCTCGCTGACCCGGGCCAGGGCTTCTTTTGGAAGCCAGTTGTTCTCGCTCTGGATATCCAGCATGATCTGCAGCAGGTTGCTGGCTTCACCGTTGTACTTTTCAATGATCTGATCTACTTTATCCATTTCCATAAGACGCTTTTCCTAAATATGGTGTTACACCTGATCCAATCACAACTGACAGGTTCTGATCCTAAGCCAGCATGTAGCATTTGCTGTCGGTATCATACCGGACCATGCCGTGCCTGGACGACGTGATCATGTGCCGGGACACATCCGATGGGTTCAACCCCAGGTCATCGGCAATATCACTGGTGGTCATGGGCTGATTCTTGAGCAGCAGCATGATCTGGCTGATGGCGATTTTGTCATCAAACACCTGGTCAAACAGCCGGTCAATGTCCGGGCCTTTAAAGAATTCCGTATAGGCCTGTTTTGATTTTTCCGGTACACGGAACCGTTCCCGCTCGGCCAGGCGCATGAACGGTACCAGGTTCCTGGCTGCTTCGAGCTTGAACCTGGCCTGTTCAAGACTCATGCCCTCGCTCTGCCCCAGCGGCCCCAGGGCCTTGATCTCCTGGGCGAACTCATCCGTGTATTCCGCCAGGAGGTTGCCGTCTGCACCGGTCATGAAATCGATCCTGAGGCGATCGGGATTGATCCCGATACGCTTGAGCATCTTTTTGGCAATATAGGTGTTGGCCAGGGCATCATAATTGCCGTGGGTGACATAGTTGCACTCATCCAGCTTGCACCCGCCGATGTACACGCCGTCCTGCCCCTTGGCAAAGGCCCTGAGAATGAATTCAAGGTCCACCCGGCCCGAGCACATCACCCGGATGAGCCTCATGTCATTTGCATATTGTAGTCTGGAAACTCCAGCCAGGTCCGCAGCCCCGTATGCTCACCAATGGCATACAAAACCGAGTAACCTGGGTTTGAATTCAAGCGCTGCGCTCATCTATCTGCTTCTCCTTTAATTAAAAGGCTGATCTGTTTTATACCTCTTCCAGTAGGGCGTCCAGTTGTTCCTCAATCTCTTCCCGGGTCACGGCCGCATCGATCTGGCCATAGAGGGCCTCATTGGTAAAGTGCTTGAGTATAATGGCATTGGTCGGGCATTTGGCGTTGCACAGCCCGTCCCCTTTGCACAGTACCGGATTGACAATGGCCTTTTTCCCTTTTTTGGTGTCATAAAACTGGATGGCGTCATAGGTACAGGCCGTAATGCAGGCCCCGCAGGACACGCATTCAAATTCATTCACCCGGGCAACGGATCCGGAAGCCACCACCGTATCGTTGGACAGCAGGGTAATCACCCGCCCGGCTGCGCCATATGCCTGGTTGATGGTCTCGGGAATATGTTTGGGATAGTGGGCGGTACCGCACAGGAACACCCCGTCGGTGGCAAATTCCACCGGTTTGAGTTTGACATGGGCTTCCTTGAAAAAGTCATCCGGGCTCAGGGTGACCTTGAAGTGGCCGGCAATCTCATGGGTGGATTCCGACGGGATCACGGCTGCCGCCAGCGAGAGGATGTCCGCATCCAGCTCCAGGCCGTATCCCAGGATCGGATCGTTGACCGTCACCCGGATCACCTCTTTGCCCCCCTCTTTGACCGCTTCCACCTGGGGCGGGTCTTCTGGGGTGTACCGGATAAACTGGACCCCGAGATCAGATGCTTCGCGGTAGGCCTCCTCTTTGAATCCATAGGTGCGCATATCCCGGAACAGGATATAGATGCGCATATCCGGATTCTCCTGTTTCAGTTTGATGGCATTTTTCACGGCATGGCCGCAGCATACCCTGGAGCAGTAGTTATTGGTCTCATTACGGGAGCCCACACACTGGATCATCACCAGGCTCTCGGCGTTGATCACCGCGTCATTCTCGGCAGCAATCTCCCCGCCCAGGTCGATGTGGGTAAAGACCTTGTCATTTTCACCGTACAGGTATTCGGTCGGTGTATAGACGTCCGCACCAATGGCAAGGACCGACGCCCCGTGCTTGATCACCTTGGTCCGGCCTTCGGTCTCCACCGTGGTGGTGAAGTTGCCCAGATACCCTTCCACGGATTGAATGGTCGCCTCGTGGGACACATGGATCATGGGGTTCTTGTAAACCTTTCCAACAAGGTCATCCAGATACGCCTGGACATCCAGGCCCTCCAGTGTACTGTGAATCCGGCGGGCCATGCCGCCCAGACGGGTATTCTTTTCAATGAGCTGGACCTCGTGTCCCTGCTTGGCTATGGACAGGGCGCAGGTCATACCGGCGATGCCGCCGCCAACCACTACGGCGGTTTTATTCACCGGCAGATCAAATTCCTTCAACGGCTCCAGGTGGCTGGCCCGGGCCACGGACATTCTCATGATATCCTGGGCCTTTTGGGTGGCTTCCTCTTTCTGTTTGGAGTGAACCCAGGAGCAGTGCTCGCGGATATTGGCCATATCCAGGTAGTACTGGTTAAGGCCAGCCTCCCTGAGGGTGTCCCGGAACAGGGGTTCCAGGGTCCTGGGAGAGCATGCGGCGATGACCACGCGGTTGAGCCCCTTTTCCACGGCGAGATCGGTAATCTCCTTGGCCGAGTTGGTGGCACAGGAGAAAATCTGTTCAGTGGCATAGACCACGTGGGGAAGGGTTCTGGCATACTCAACCGTGGAGGGAATATTGACGACACTTGAAATGTTGGCCCCGCAGTGACAGACAAATACGCCGATCCGCGGCTCTTCCTTGGACACATCCCGCTCTTCGGGATATATCCTTTCCCTGGCCAGTTTTCCCCTGCGGTAGTTGAGCTGCTCACCGATCTGGGACCCGGCGCCGGATGCGGAGAATACAGACTCGGGAATATCCGTGGGACCCTGGAAGGTACCGGAAACAAAAATCCCGTGCCGGCTGGTCTGTACCGGATTGGAGGAATCGATATCGCAGAATCCCTGATCATTGATATCAACACCAAACGTGTCAGCGATCTCTTTGTACGCTTTTGGCGGATTCAGGCCCACGGAAAGGACCACCATGTCAAATTCTTCCTCTTTGACGCCCTCATCTGCCGTGGCGTACCGGATCTTGATATTGTTGTTCTCCGGGTTTTCGCCGGCCACCGATGCATAACTGCGGATAAACCGGGTGCCGTCAAGATTGTCCGCCCGCTGGAAATAGCGTTCGAAATCCTTTCCAAATGACCGGATATCGTTGTGGAATACCGTGCATTTGGCATCGGTGTCATGGTCCTTGGTCAGGATCACCTGCTTCTGGGTGTAGGTGCAGCAGACACCGGAGCAGTAGGAGTTATCCCCTTCGGTCACCCGCCGTGAGCCCACGCACTGGATCCAGGCCACATTCTTGGGATGCTCTTTGTCCGTGGCGCGCAGTACCTGGCCTTCATAGGGGCCGGTGGAGGAGAGCAGCCGCTCGTAATCCATACTGGTCACCACGTTGGCATACTGGTTATACCCGTATTCATCCCGGGCAGAAGGATCAAAGGGCGTAATCCCGGAAGAGAGGATCACCGCGCCGACATTGATCTCTGACGTCGTTGGTTTCTGCCTGAAATCAATGGCATCGGCCTGGCACACCCCGCGGCAGATATCGCATTTGTTTT
>QZLA01000181.1 GCA_004796375.1 Desulfobacteraceae bacterium | reverse complement strand
GCTAAAATCATCCAGGATTAATGGGGCGGCTTTAAGTTTGGGATGGGTTTCCATCGCCTCGATCATTTCCTCCTGGCTGCCCGGCTCAACCCTGACTTTTGAAATCACGGGGTGAACATATGGTGCCGGCGAGGATTCCTTTTCCATGGCCAAAAGCGATGTGGAATTATCCAGAATGGCCGAGTAATACACCCGATCATCAGTGGAGTCAGCATTGCCCGATAACGAGACCTCCTTGATGGGCTGGTTCTTGTCAAACACTTGTGAATACCCGATTGTATTGTATGAGGTATCCTCTGACCCGTCAGCCACGGCAAACCGCATCATATAACCACCTGAATTATCAGAAAATCTTACATAACCAACCCATAAATAGTCATCAACAACCACCGCGCTGACATCACTGAATTCATAGCGTGCCCACCATTCATAGGTCTCCTGCCAGGTTTTCCCTTGATCCGTAGAAATATTCACGGACCAGTACCAAAAGGTGGATGACCCGTTTCGATATTTTAGAACCGCAAACAGGTTACCGGTTTGGGCATCATAATCCAGTATGGTCTTGTCAACATCGGTCCGGGTGCCGATCCTACCGTCGTTAGTCACCCAACTTGGGGCATCCAGTGCCTTAGGCCGTTTCCAACGGATCCCAAGGTTAAGCTGCTCGCCGGACAGTTCCAGATTCTTTATCTGATCGATGGCCTGATCGTACCGGCCTTCCGACCAGTAAGTTTCTGCCTGACCTGCGGCCTGTAAGGCTGATGAAGACGGGTCCGGTCCAAGCTGAATTGAGATCAGCGCATTGAATCTGCTGCTGTCCGGCATCAAAGCCAATTGATTCCATAGTGCTGAATCAACCGTGTTTTTTGTATCAGGGATTTGTCCCTCATCGCCACCTTTAACATAGGTACCCGGTTTGAATTCAGGCGGGGTTGATGGTGACCCAGGGTTATCCTGCCCCGGGGTTGAAATCATCGGGGCCCGGGGTTTTTGAATCTTATTTCCGGATTCACTCCCGCCGCCCAGGGTCAGTCGGTTTTCAGTTGATTGAGTCCCCCCTTTGCTCAAATTTTCTGCAAAAACAGAACAAAAGGATAGAAAGATAAACAATACAAAAATTGATACGGTTTTTCGTCTCATTCTTTACCTCCGTAACCAATACCTCCCGGTGCTGCATTGGGAGCCAAGAATCTACAATTTTTATGGATTTGCTTATTAATTCGGCTTTTTAACTATATTAAACCTGCGGAAACCGGTCAATGAAAAAGGGGCGAATCGTCAATTTTCCAAGAGCAGGTTGAACATGCCCGGGGTCAGCTTGCTGACCGGTATGGTGGAGTAGGCTAACGGACGGTAATTGATCAGTGAGCACACCATGCGGTTGGCCTGTTCCGGGGTGAATTCATGCATGCATGAATCCGGGGTGTAGTTCATGTAATTATATATGGGGTCCGGTGTATTGCAGGTGTTGGTCTGGCTGCAGGCGTAGTGCTCAACGGATTCCGAGGGCGTGTCCACGATCAGGTCACCACTGCTGTATGCGTTTTCACAGTTATAGCTGTCAAAGGTGTGCAGCAGCCCCAGATAGTGTCCGGCCTCATGGACCAGGGTGCGGCCCTGGTTGTAGATGCTGAACCCGTTGTCCCGGCCGCCGATGGTATCATGCAGCATGACGATACCATCCTCGACAGACCCTGCATCCTCCTGGGGAAGATAGGCATACCCCAGATAGCCGCCGGCACTGTTGGTATATATGTTAAGATTCCGGGTTTGATCCACACCCAGGGTGGATTTGCAGTTGGTCATATCCTGGTCGTTGAACCAGGTATCATTTTGAGTCCGGGTAATCTGAACCAGTTCAAACTGGATCATGGTGTCCTCTCCCTGGCTCCCCATGGTATTGGCCATGGCACGAAAGTCTTCGTTCAGCACCTGCATTTGATCGTGGATTCTCTGATCAGGTATATTACCGGTACCATCATTTTTATAGATCACATGGAAATAAACCGGGATCACCAGCGCCACCCGCTCAGGCGCATACTCCGCTGCAATTCGGGTTAAATACAGGCTGCAGTCGCCTGGGACTGCGCTTGGATTATCGGCGGGTGTCACACGGCCCTCCGGCCTTGTCCCGCACCGCATATTATTTTTTTTAAAATAGTCTGACGTCACATAGTTTTGCACACTGCCAAATTCGACCCCGTTAATACTCACCGACCCGTCCGGGTGTATGATAAAACCCTTATCAGCTAAGGCTATCCTTAAATAGCAGGTCCAGGCAACGAACATAATAATCCCCATGATTTTCCAATTCATATCCACTCCTTTTTTGGATGGCTTGATAAGACCTGTAAAACCTCATTTTACACCCTGCTCCGCCAGAATGCAAATCCCCTGTGATCATGGACGCTTAGCCCAAGGGGAACCTTACGATACACCAGGGAATCCCGCGAAATGATCATCTTTATGCATGTTTGCAGAATTAGGGCTTGACTTTTGCAGACACTTATATATGATGGCGAAACTTGCGCTGGGTTTGTGAAGCGCAAAAGGTTGGAAGAAGCAGGCTGTAAAGAAAACAACCAAATGATATTACACTGCAGCTCCACCAACCGATCAATTATTATTTTTTATTACAGGAGACAGCCAGTATGGCCAACGGAATCGTAAAATGGTTTAACGACGCAAAAGGTTTTGGATTTATTGAACAGGAAAACGGCAAGGACGTATTTGTACATCACACAGGTATCAATGCGACCGGTTTCAAATCGCTAAACGAAGGAGACAAGGTTACGTTTGATATTGAAGAAGGGCAAAAAGGCCCTGCAGCAAAAAATGTTACCGTAATTTAGTTAACCATTTTATCTGGTTTTCGAATTCAAGGCCCGGGGCTGATGCCCCGGGCCTTTTTTTGTTTGCCTTGACCTCCCATACCTGATCCGATAATGAGGGGTATAAACACCTTTCAAGGAGATCCAACATGCTTCTTTCATGTAAATCCTGCGGCCTGGAAAAAGATATCCCGCCGCAGTATGCCGGAAAAACCGTGAAATGTCCCAAATGCAAGTCTCCGATAAAGCTTCCTGCGGAACCGGCCGGTCAGGTGTCCAGGTACTCTGTTGCCGAGTTTGTCAGCCGAACCTCCCAAAAAGACAGAAGCCAGGGACTGTTTGAACTCGAAAGCAACAACATGCTTGAAATCAATGTGGACGGATCGGTATGGACCAAGATGGGTTCCATGATTGCCTATACCGGAAATATTACATTTACCCGCGAAGGGGTCCTTGAGCATGGCCTTGGAAAAATGCTCAAAAAAGCGGTGAGCGGAGAGGGGGCCACCCTGACCAAGGCTGAGGGTAAAGGCGCCCTCTATCTTGCAGATGCCAGTAAAAAAATCTCTGTGCTCGAACTTGACAACGACACCATCTGTGTAAATCGAAACGATCTTCTGGCCTTTGAACCATCCGTCAACTGGGATATCACCATGATGAAAAAGGTCGCCGGAATGCTGGCCGGCGGGCTGTTCAACATCAAACTCTCCGGGAAGGGAATGATCGCCATCACCACCCACCATGACCCCTTGACCCTGAAGGTCTCTCCGGGCAAGCCGGTCATCACCGATCCCAACGCCACGGTCGCCTGGTCCGGAAACCTGACCCCTGAACTGAAGACCGATATCTCATTTCAGACCCTCCTAGGCAGGGGCAGTGGAGAATCAATACAGATGCGGTTTGATGGCGACGGATTTGTCGTGGTTCAACCCTTTGAAGAAGTGTATATGCAATCAGGTTAAGATACGGATCAATTCCCGGGTGGTTTCCTGAACCAGGATCCGGCATTCTGCCATCTGGTGTTCCTCACCAAAACGGTCGCGCAATGTTCTGCAGTGCGTGGTTCCAGTCTGTTCTAAAAATGCCTGCCTGATATCATCACCCATCCGGGCCGGGAGATCCCAGCTTTCATCAAGGGTTTTCCTGCCATGAAAATAACCGATGGCAATCAAAGCCCCTGACAGTGCGCCGCACGCCTCTTCAAATGATTTACCGAATCCACCGCCAAACGCTGTTGCACAGGATATGGCCGCCTGGATCTGAACCTTGTCCTGACCGGCAGCTTCAAGCGTAGCAGCCACAACTGCCTCGGCACAGTGGTATCCATTGCCAAAATACTGCCCGGCTTTAAGGGCGGCGGTTTCAAGATCCATGCATATCTCTTCCATTTTTAGTCCTTTCACTCTGATGCAGATTCACTGCCAAATCACATTGAAAAAATCTGCTATATCGATTAAACTAATTCAACAATCGTGTCCAACGATTTATTTCGATGGATATGATCAGCTCAGGCGATGGAGAACGTTTATGGAACTTCGTAATCTGAAAACCTTCAGGGTGGTGGCCGAACACCTTAATTTCACCCGGGCCGCCAAAGTCCTGCACTTGGCTCAGTCCTCCGTATCCGCACAGATCAAAATCCTTGAGGCGGAGCTGGAAACCCGCCTCTTTGACCGCATCGGCCGGCAGGTCACCCTCACGGATACAGGCAGGCTTTTGTATAATTATGCCCGGCGGATAGAGGATATGGATCTTGAAATCCGATCCGAAATCCAGGGAATGGGTGCATTTAAGGGCCGGCTGACCATCCGGGTCCCGGAAACCCTGGCTGCACTGTACATGCCCGGTGTGGTCAAAACCTTTCACTCCCGGCACCCCGAGGTAAGGCTCAACTTTATCAACTGCTCAGACCTGCAGTTGAGGGAGGAACTCAATTCGGGACGTATTGATCTGGCGTTTCTCATGAGCGATGACCTGAATCTCACCGACGTGAACCTTCTCAGGCTCGCTGAGGAACCCCTGGTTCTCACCTGCGGACCGGATCATGAGCTTGCGGGTATGCCCGCTGTTTCCTGGAATGAGTTGGCGAATCACACACTGCTTTTGCCCAAAACCGACTGAAGTTACCGCCGCTCCTTCGAGCAGGTGCTTGAAACAAAACAGATCGAAACAAAAACACTTGAGTTCTCCAGCATCAATGGTTTAAAATCATGTCTGAAAAAGGGCATCGGTATCACCATATGTCCGGAAAAATCAATCGAGCCTGAGTTGAATACAGGCGAACTCATTCGCCTGAGATGGACCCCCGACCGGATGACCACCACGGTTTTCATGATCTGGCACACAGACAAGTGGTGTTCCCCGCTTTTGATATCTTTCATGGAAACGGTACGGGAAGCGTTTGAAAAAAGGCTTGGGAACGATTAACCCCTGAATGGACAATAGCATCATGAATGAAAATGATTCCAGCTATCTGGAGCTGTTGTTTGACATCAGCGAACTTGCAGATCTTGTTACCGGAACCCCAAATATCGATGTTTTTCTCGGGCATGCGGTGGAGTTGGTGGCCCGCCATTTCAATGCACCCGTGTGCTCCATCTATCTATACAATGACAAAACCGATCTTCTAATCCTCAAGGCCACCAAGGGATTGAACGCTTCTGCAGTGGACCGGATCCACATGAAACCCGGGGAAGGGCTGATCGGCCATTCCTTTGATACCCTGTCCATTGTCAGGGAAGGAAATGCCAGTAAAAGCAGCCAGTTCAAATATTTTGAGGAGAGTGGGGAAGACCCCTTTAACTCTTTTTTGTGTGTTCCTATCCGCCGGGGTGTTGAGAAAATCGGTGTTCTTGCGGTCCAGCACCAAGATATTGATTTTTTTCATCCATCCCAGGAACGGGCGATCCGGGCCGTTGTCACTCAGTTGGCCGGTTCCATTGAAAATGCGCGGCTTCTGCTTGAGCTGTCCATGATCAAAGAGGATGACGACACCGTTGACCATCCGGTATTCGTCAAAGGAAATCCCGCAGTCAAGGGATATGCCTTGGGGAATGTATTCACCATTAATGCCAAACGTAAATCGATCCTCTACACCTCCCGTGACGGAGAGGAAAAGTTTACAAAATCCCATTTTCTGGCAGCAGTGGAACGCACGGGCACAGAACTTAAGGGGCTGCAGAAGGAGTTTTCCAAGCGGCTGCCGGAAAGTGCCTCGCTGATTTTTACGGCGCATTTCATGATCCTGAAGGATAAAAACTTTGTTGGAAAGATGGCTGCCTTGATTGATGAAAACGTGCCGCCCTGTGATGCGGTCAGGAAGGTGGCTTCAAAGTATATTTCCATCTTTTCCTCAAGCCCGCATGCGTATATGAGGGAAAAATCACATGATGTCCAGGACCTGTGCATCAGAATCCTGAACAATTTCAAGGCATCCGATGATGATGACATGGGATTCAAAAAAAACCGGATCGTCATTGCCAGGGATGTTTTTCCCTCGGATATCCTCAAGTATGTGTCTGCCGGCATCCAAGGAATGATCGTCACCAGCGGCGGCGTGACGTCCCATGTCACCATTCTGGCCCGGTCGCTCCAACTGCCCCTGATCATTACAGAGGACACCCGGCTGTTAAATCTGCCGGAAAAAACATTGGTTCTTATCGATGCCGACCAGGGAAATATCCATGTCAATCCGGATGAAGAGACCATTGATCTGTTTGAACAGCGGAACCGCCATGCACAGGATGTTTCCGACCTGACCATGAAAGACCGGACCCGTACCCGGGATGATGAGCCGGTGAAACTGCTGGCCAATATCAATCTGCTGGGGGAACTTTCCCTGGCAAAAACCCTGAAAGCCGAAGGCATTGGGCTATACCGTACGGAATTTCCCTTCCTGATCCGCGCCACCTTCCCCTCAGAGGCCGAACAGTTTGTCATCTACAAAAACCTGCTTGAGGAGATGGGGGATCTGCCAGTGACCCTGAGAACACTGGATGCCGGCGGTGAAAAGACCCTTGCATATTCCAACGCCCCCAAGGAGGCCAATCCGGATCTTGGATTGAGATCCATCCGATTTTCCCTCAAGCACAAGGATATCTTTACTTTTCAGATCCGTGCCATGCTCAGGGCGGCGGCCGGAAAACCCCATGTCCGGATCATGTTTCCTCTCATCTCATCCATTGATGAGTTCATGGAAGCAAAGGATCTGGTACACCAATGCATGAATTCCCTGGCCCAGGACGGATTGGCATTTAACCGAAACGTCAAAATCGGTATCATGATCGAACTGCCTTCGGTGATCGAGACCATTGACAGCTTTGCCAGGACAGCCGACTTTTTTTCCATCGGGACCAATGATTTTGTGCAGTACATGCTCGCAGCCGACCGGTCCAACAAAATGGTGGCAGACCATTATATCCCATACCACCCTGCGGTCAATCGCGGCCTATACAAGATCACCCGGGCCGCCATCGACCGGGGAATTGATGTATCGGTCTGCGGCGAGATGGCCCATGAAATGGAATACATCCCCTTTCTTCTCGGCATCGGAATCCGTTCACTGAGCATCGACCCCCAGTTTCTGCCATTTGTCCAGAACACCATCGGGCAGCTCAACATCACCGATACCGAACACTACGCTGACAGGATGCTGTCCATGGATACCGTAAAAGGCGCCCGGGATCTGCTCAGATCCTTTCCGTGGCCCGAGGGGTTAATCCAGAAGTAAGACGTTCACCGGCGCTGAATTAAACATTGACCTTCCCAGTTCGTATTCGTATGCCCCGATATCATATACCGTTCCCTGGGGCCGGATGTTGTTTTCCAGGTCGTCAGGAATATCAGCCAGGGTTGCCCCCCGGTCCACGGCAATGGATCCGTCAAAGAGATGGTAGTCACCAGCAGCCGGTGTAAAAATCAAAGCGAGTTCACCGGTAAACGACGCCGGATCCTGGGCATAGCCGTCCTGCCATTCAGACAGGGACATCCCGCTTTCATCCAGATCGATGCGGTTCATGATATTATAATTACTGTCGATACCGGCAAGGCTCGAAGAATCCAGCTCAAGCCCCCCCCTTCCGCTATTGTCGTGGAGAAGAATGTTATTCATGACCCGGTTGCCGGTACTCCCATTTTTCAAGCCAAGGGCCCAGCGGCCGCCTGGAGGCTGGTGAACCGTATTATTGTAGAACCGATTGTCCCTTGTCCCCCACTGGGTCCCTTGGCCGTCATCCCATCCGGCAATCCCGGTGGCCAGGTTATTGTAAATCAGGTTATTGGCAATCAGGGAGTTGCGCACAGAGGCAAGATTAATAGCAGCTCCACCGGCAGAGCCGTTGTTGTAGATCCGGTTATGAGACACAACACAGTTGCTGCTGATGCCGTCACCGCCCGCCAATGGGTCCGCATTGATCTGGATACCTGAGGCATTGTTGTCGTGGCAGGTGTTATACTGAATGATACAGTCATCCGAGCTGTTGCTCACATAGATACCATGCTCATCCGCTGAATAGGTGCACACGTTTTTCTCCAGGGTGAGATGATCGGTAAATGCGGTAAAAATCCCCCATTTGTAATTATGATGGGCATAGCAGTTCTTTATGGTCACATGATCGGCCACCCGGACATCGATCCCGGCCCGGACTGTTGAACCCGTGACCTCAAATCCGTCAACCACCCACCAGTCATGGCCTTCGACCTCAACAATGCTCCCGTGCCAGTCAACCGGACTTGGACTGTTGAGGACCACCTGCTCCCCGGAGTAGGCCACAAAGGTGATGGGTGCGCCCTGTGTGCCGGATGCACGTGATTTAAATCCAACATAGGTTCCGCCCCTGACGATGACGGTGTCCCCGGCAGACACATTGTCTGCCGCATGCTGAAGGGTCAGCCAGGGCTGCGTCAGGGTGCCGGGATCGGTATCTTTGCCTCCCCCGGACACATAGTACTGGGCAGCCCAAACGGTCTGGCAAAGCAGGATTGAAACATACAGAATACAGGCCATACGGTGCATATCATCTTCCTTTGTTTTCAGTGTTCCAGGTCCGATTTGAACAGGGGTATTCTATTTCAGGATCATGGGGTTGACAAGTCTAAACAAATATGAAAAATCAGGGCTGTTTTGTATGTTAGATTTATGTTAGAATCGTGTCAATATATTGTTAAATTTAGGTTAGTGCTTTACATTTGGCCAGCAATTTTTCAGGAGGCAATCAAACCCTGATCAATTCCTGACAGGCGTTTTGACAAGAATCTGCTTTACGTGGTGAATATAGTGAGTATTGAATTTTATTACATTGCTGTTTGTATTTTGTTAGGATTTGCAGTCTTTGATCTCATGGTCGGCGTCACCAATGATGCCGTTAACTTTTTAAACTCATCCATTGGATCAAAAGCCGCTCCCTTTAAGATCATTATGATCGTTGCAAGCCTGGGTATCCTTGCCGGGGTTACCTTTTCAGGCGGCATGATGGAGGTGGCCAGAAAAGGGATATTCCACCCCCAGTTCTTTACCATGCCCAACCTGATCACCATCTTCCTGGCCGTGATGCTCACGGACATCCTGCTGCTCGACCTGTTCAACACCCATGGACTGCCCACATCCACCACTGTATCCATTGTATTTGAGCTGCTGGGCGCCGCAGTGGCCGTATCCCTGATCAAGATCATGACGGCCGTGAACTCCAACATGGCGATATGGGAGTATATTAATACAGCCAAGGCACTGACCATCATATCAGGGATCCTTCTCTCCATTGTGGTGGCCTTTTTTTCCGGTGCGCTGGTCCAGTTTATCTCCAGACTGATATTCACCTTTGATTATAAACCGAGAATGAAACGTTACGGTGCGCTGTGGGGCGGTGTTGCCATGAGCGCCATCACGTTTTTCATCCTGATCAAGGGGTCCAAGGGAGCCACATTTATGACACCGGAGATGGTGACCTGGATCAAGACCCATGCCATGCTCATCATGTTCCTTATCTTTGCCGTATCCGCCGTTATTTTGCAGATAATGCTGACAGTATTTAACGCCAATATCCTTAAACCCATCATTCTCATCGGTACATTTGCCCTGGCCATGGCATTCGCAGCCAATGATCTGGTCAACTTCATCGGTGTTCCCCTGGCCGGTCTGAACGCTTATAAAACAGCTATTGTATCTACCGATCCACTGGGAATCACCATGGCCGCCCTGAGTAAAAAAGTTCAATCCCACACATTCTTGATGCTCCTGGCCGGTGCCATCATGGTAATTACCCTTTGGATGTCCAAGAAAGCCAGGACCGTCACGGAAACAGAAATCAGCCTGGGACAGCAGGATGAAGGGGCCGAACGATTTGAATCGGTATGGCTCTCCAGGCGGATTGTGAACATGGTGGATTCTGTCTTCAGTTCGGCAAAGCTGATTTTCCCGGAACCGGTCCGCGCAGCAGTGGCCCGGCGCCTTGAACCGGTGAAATCATCGAACCAAAAAGACAAACCCTCCTTTGACATGATCCGGGCTTCGGTCAATCTCATGGTTGCCAGCGCAGTGGTATCCCTGGCCACCTCCATGAAACTGCCGCTGTCCACAACCTATGTGACTTTTATGGTGGCCATGGGCACCTCCTTTTCCGATCAGGCATGGGGACGGGAAAGTGCGGTATATCGGGTTACCGGTGTTCTTACAGTGATCGGCGGCTGGTTCATGACCGCATTTATTGCCTTTATGGTATCCTTCTGTTTTGCAATGATCCTGTTTTATTTTCCGGTTTTGGGCGTCATCGGACTGTTCATTATTGCCGGATTCCTGATCTGGAAGAACCATCACAAACACCGGGATCGGGAACAGGAAAAGGACCGCATGAGCATATTCACACTCAAAGAGGTGGATAACTTTGACCAGGCCGTATCCGACACATTTGAACACCTGGGACACCTGGTCAAGGAGATCCGGGTATCCATGAATATCACCTTTGACGCCCTGTTCAATGAAGATCTTGTTCAGCTCAGACAGCAACGCAAACAGGTCAAACAGATCCAGAAATGGACCAACACCATTATATCCAACATTTTCAGGGTGCTCCGCCTGCTGAGAAAAGAGGACAAGCAGGCTTCCTATAATTACTACCAGATTATCCGCCGGCTCCAGAAGCTGTCCGACGGGCACCGGGATACGGTCATTCGCTCCACCATGCATGTGGCCAACCGGCATACCCGGCTTAAAACCCAGCAGGCCGAAGAGCTCAACCAGCTCAAATCCCGTATCAGTGATGTGCTGCTGCGGGTCGAGAAATCATTCCTGAACAAGGAGATCAGCCAATACCAGAATATTTCCGATCAGTACCAGGACATGAAAAAGCTGGTGGCCCAGTTCAATGAAACCCAGATGCACCGGATCATTGACGGCTCGTCCAAAACCCG
>QZLA01000112.1 GCA_004796375.1 Desulfobacteraceae bacterium | reverse complement strand
CCTGCAAATTCCTCGATGCTCCCATTACGGATTTCAATATTGGACTGCTCTTCCACATAAATCCCGTGGCTTGAGCCGCTGTTGCCGGGCCCTGTCAGGGTGAATCCCATAAGATCAATGGTGACATTATCCGCAGCAATGGTAATACCATGATTGCCGGCGGCACAGGACAGATTCTTTGCGATATAGTAAAAACCGGGATTGGAAATGGTATAGGGCAGTGACTGGATTTTTGTTCCAATCCCCCTGCTGCCGGCCACAACGTAGAAATTTGACATTGCGGGCGGACATATTATCAACAAGAGGGCGCCTGACAAAAGTACAGTGTTTATAATTTTTTTCCACATGGTTGACTCTCCTTTTTATCAATCGATTTTTCCTATCTTACGTGATACTTGATGCCTGCACCTGACAGCCGGCACAGGCATGCCTTAAATACTGATGGGTGTTGATGTCTGGAAATGATGAGATTACGTCATGGATATCACCTCCCCTGGAGAAACAGTGATTGTTTTGGTCGGAGGTTAAGCCACAAAGTAAGTCAAAACAGGACTGAATGTTCAGTAAAGGAGATTGAGAGACAGGAACCGGAAGTCTGTGGATTACAGTGATTGATTTTACACTTGCATTTCAGGTAAATTTACCTGAATGCGAACAGCCATTCTCAAAATCATACACAAAGCAATAAACAAATGCAACACATAACCCGCTAAAATATAATATAAATTAGAAGGCCGTAAGCATCAATCCTTCAGCAGCAGGTTGATACCGCTCAGGACAAGAATTTTACTTTTGTCAAGAATTATAGGAAAAAGATGACTTACACAAATAATAAGCTCCCTGATCAGTTGCAGACAAAGCGTTTCCCGTGTAAAATGCCTGTTCAAAAACGGGAGGGCACATGAAATTAAGATGGAAACACTTCCTGCTTCTCGTAACCGCCAGCCTGATCCCTTTGATGGCGGTGACCTGGATCTCCCAGAACGCATCCCGCCGCTTAGGCAAAACCATATCTGAAAGAGCTGAGAAGACGCTGCTGGATTCTGTAACAAAAGAGATGGTCAGTGCGACCCGCAGCTATGCAGCCATCAGCTTTATCGGGGGAATGACCTGTGAACAGGGTATCCAGCGTCTGGCTGCCAGAGCCGAACTTGCCCTGGCCCTGCCCCCGCTGCAGGACTTTAACCCGTACTTTGCCACTGACTTCGACGACCCAAAGTCTGCTCCGAAAGATATGGCCCCCTCCAGAAATCACCCGGTTCATTCAAAAGACGGTTCGATCACCTACAAGCCTGTCAGCCGGGAACATCCCAACTTTCTTATTGCACCCGGCACAGATAAAAACGCGGTGGGACAAAGGGTTGGACAGCTCATCCGGTTAAGCAGCACACTTAAAGAGATCGGTCGGGATTTTGAACAGGGTCTGTATTGGGCATATGCCAGCCTTGAGCAAGGACTGCATATTGCATATCCCGGTCATGGCGGTTATCCCGGGGACTATGATCCCAGGAAACGATCCTGGTACCAGATGGCAAAAAAATCACATGGGATTACATGGTTCCCCATCATTGACGCCACCACCGGTCACCCCATGCTGACACTTTCCATGCCCTTCAGGTATCCGGATGGGTCCTTTGCCGGTGTGGTCGGCATGGACATTCAAATCACCCAGGCACTTGCGAAAAGCGAAACAGATGCCCGGTGGTCAGATAAAATGGTGTCCTTTCTCGTGGGGACTGAAGTCGATCCCGATTCAGGACAGGAAAACATATGGGTGCTCTCATCTCCGGACATGCTGTCCGGCGACAGCAAGGAAATCCACTTGGAGATGGCCGCACAGCAGCCTGAGATAGAAAAAATGCTCCATAGTATAAAAAATAAGCAATCCGGTTATATGGACATGCCATACAAGGGTGTGGACTCCCTGTGGGCCTATGCGACCATGCTGGGCAACCAGTACTTTGTGATTGTTGTTCCCAAGTCTGAAATCATGGCCCTTCCCAAAGAGGTCAGCCGGATGGTTGAGGATTACTCAACAGATCAAGCCGCCAGCATTGGTGCGGCTGCACTGGTGGCGCTGTGCTGCATCGGGATTGTCGCTTTTTTTACCTCCCGCCACAGTACCCGGCACATTCTCACAGTGGTGGATGCCTGGAAACGGATTGCCAAAGGAGATTATACGGTCCGGCTCAAAACCCATATGCATGATGAGCGGGATCAATTGGTCCATGCCTTTAACGATATTGTACCCAAAATCGATGAGCACATGCGGATGCGAACTGCTCTCGGCCTGGCACAGGAAGTCCAGCAAAGCCTGCTGCCCCAGAGCGACCCAAAGCTTCCAGGATTTGATATTGCAGGCACCAGTATCTACTGTGATGAAACCGGCGGTGATTATTTCGATTTTATCGATACCGTCAATGGCGGTCAAAAAGGATTGTCCGTGGTCGTTGGCGATGTTTCAGGCCACGGCGTCTCCTCTGCCCTGCTAATGGCCACGGCCCGTGCGCTGGTCATGCTGCGGTCCTCCATGCCTGGTGAAGCCGCCAATATCATCAGTGACGTCAACCGGTATCTGAGCAGGGACACCTCCCACACCGGAGATTTTATGACCTTTTTCTATTGCGAACTCCAGGAACGCAAAAAGGAGATCCGCTGGGTCCGTGCCGGGCATGACCCTGCCCTGATTTATGATCCGGCAACCGACGCCTTTGATGAACTCAAGGGCAAGGGGCCGGCACTGGGTCTGGACTATTCTTTTGAATACGACTCATTTTCCCGAAACATTGAACAAGGACAAATCATTGTGATGGGTACTGACGGTATCTGGGAAATGCACAATGCCCAGGGACACTTGTTTGGTAAAGATGCCTTAATGGATATTATCCGCAGCCATCAAGGGCAGTCTGCCAGGCAAATCGTGGATACCGTGACGAAGACCCTTGAACAGTTCAGGGGAGATACACCGTCTCAGGATGATATCACCCTGGTGGTGATGAAGGTGGAATAATATTCCTGGAAGCAGTAAACCGTTATTTGGGATCTTTGAAAACCAGGTTCAAGAATGCTGATGGGGACCAGGCGCTATGGCCGTGTCTGACATTGATCTCACCAATTTCTACTGCAATACGCCATTGAGACATCAGAACCTTCCAGGCCTGGAACAGCGAATTTTTGGGATCATAAATACTGGTGGCTTCAGAGGTGACGCCGTTCAGTTCCAGTACGGTAAACCCCTTACCCTCTTGAAAATCCACAAGACTTTTAACACGCACATCGTAGCGGCCAAAATAGAACCCGTTGAAGGCCCGGCTTACCCGATCGAACCCTTTGGTCATCTCCGGCGTCACGAGATAGGTGCCGTCAAGGAAAAGGGCGCCCCTGGCGTGGGTACCGACCTCTACCAGCTGGACACGCTCACCTGGTGCCGGTATCCAATCCAGTTGGTCCTGGTGGACATTCAGATGAAGATCTGCCATGCAACTGGCTCTGGGATCTGTAAGGATCAGCCTCTCAAGACTGCTGGTGCCATCGCCGGTAACATGGATCAGGTGTTTGTCGGTCACGGCTAAGATACTTCCTGACGCTTCGCCCGGATACCGGTAATAGAACACGCCGTATTCATGCCCATGGATATATTCCTGAACAATGGTATGTTCAACTGCTCCATTTAAATAGGCCACAAGGCCCCCATGATCATGAACCGTTTGAACGGCCTTTCCCCGCTCGCCACGGTCGGGTTTGCAGACCAGCGGAAAGGTCAATGCATGGATTTTCATGAATGCCTTGACCGCACCGACCTGCTGTTGTGCGGACCACTCCTGGCGGACGAGAGTAAAGCGTGCCACAGCACCGGATCCGGCTAACCGGTTGAGTATGTCGGATTTGGACTCTCCGATGATCCCCCCGGCAGGTATACCTGGATTGGCTGCTGTAAACAGGGTCAGGTGCCGTCGGAGAACACCCAGGCCGAAAATATAAACACCCACGGGCAGATAGATGAGCCAGGAGGGCCAGAACTCCCAGTGTATGATACGCTTCAGCCGTGATAGGATCAAGCGTCGCCCCCTGAAGCTGGAGAGTTTCAGGATCAAGCGAACCCCAACCCATAGGATGAGAATACTGGCGCCCCCCACCCAGAGAGCGTATCGTTCAAAGGCATGATAATAGCTCAGGATGGCTTCGCCCGACATCATGGCGATGCCCACCAACGCCGGTGTCCATAGAATGGCGGCAGATAGAAAATAGACCAGAAATGATGCCAGACTTCCACCGATGGTTCCGGCTGTGAAGTAAACCGGCAGGCGGCTTCCGGGAAGAAATCGGCTGGTAAAAATGATTTTCCCGCCCTGGGTTTTAAACCAGGTTTCAGCCTGGCCGACAGCATCAGGGGAGATGACCCACTTGAGCGGTGCATGACGGATGGCAGGTCTGCCAATGACCCGTCCTGCGGCAAACAGCATCAGGTCACCGATCACTATGCCGGCAAAGGCGGCAAACGCCGCTGGAAAAAACCCCATCACCCCCCTGGCGGCAAGCATCCCGGCACCAATACAGGCCAGGTCTTCACTGACCAGTGTGGCGATGGCTATCAAGACCATGAACGCGATCAGAATCACGCCGCGGGCAGGTGGAAGCCGATTATCACCAACCAATGGTTCTGCAGCTTCAATACGGCTCTGTTTTGCCTGGTTCCGGGTGGGTAACTTGCCTGCTGACGAGTCATTGATGTGGGTTTGGATGATCCGGCCAATCTCCCGGGTCTGCTGAAACAGCATCAGATGACCACCATCCAGCATCTCTAAATGGCTTTGCGGAATCAGCCGGTAATGCTCAAGAGCTGCCTCCTTTGGCACCATTTTATCGGTATTTCCATGGACAATCAGGGTGGGGGCATCAACGTGGCGCAGCAGCCGTCTCAACGGCCGCTGGTCGGAATCAAAGAAATTCCGGGCATAGTTGACATTGAGGTCGAAGCGGTCCAGCAGCCCCATATGCGGGACGAGTTCCTGCAACGACCAGAAGAATAGACACTGGATGCCGTGCACGGCATGATTCAGATGATAGTCTCCCAGCAACTCCAATTCCTGGACACCGATACTGGAGATCAATGACAGTGACTGGATTTGAGGCCAAGTGCCTGCGGCCAGGTGAATGGCGGCACCGCCGCCCATGCTGTAGGCCACCAGGTGCACAGACCCAATGGAGAGTTCTTGCAGCATGGCCTTCAGGTATTGCGCATGCGCCTCAATGCTGTAGTCGTCGATATGCCGTGATGAGTACCCAAATCCGGGCAGATCCGGACAGATGACCCGACCTGTGTTTGCAAGGGATCGCTGCAGATCCTTCATGACATGGCTGGCCGGTGCAGGACTGCCGTGGATGAGAAGGATGATGGGCTGGCCCGGATTTGCATCCGGTGCAGAGTCGGTATACCGGATACTCACATGCTGCCCGTGTTGAGAAGGAAGATTAAGGGTTTTAAATGAGTCCGGCGCCGGCCAGGGATCAGGTAAAAAGAGCCGGATTGCATGGGAAATGGCTAAAAGCAGCAGGTATATACCTGCAATACGGATCCGGAGCGGCAGTTTATGCAGATATCGGAAACGGGTGGACTCCGGTTTGGCCATGGTATCCTAAAATGAGGTAAGCCGGCCGGTTTCGTGCCAGTGTATCAGGGTTGATGCCGCCACACCAAATGTTTCCGGGGTGGTGACACCCTGGGCATTCAGGATATAGGCGATCATGGCATAGTGATGAACCGTATGGCTGGACAGGAACTGAAGCTCACGACCAAATGTTGACCGGCTGAACGCTGAGTTTGGATCACGGCCTCCGCTGTCATCGTTTTTGCTCCACACTTCCTTTTCCGGATCAATATCTTTTTCAAATGCGGTGAGCAGTGTTTCGATTTTTTTAACAGCAACAACAGGGTCGGCTTCTACATCTTTTTCCCGTGTGCGTTGATCGTAATCAATCCGTCCATTCTGGCAGGCAAAGAAACAGTCATAAAAATTCAGGATATGCCTGACATGCTGCCCTGCAGAACTGAAAAACGGTTTGATTTCCTTATGGGTATATATGTCATCAGGCAGATCACCAATGATGACAGCGGCCTGTTCGAGTAACAGCCGGTTTTCGTTGATCAGGTGGTTATCTTCCAAAATGCGTCACCCCGTTAACGATAATCTGGTTGTCAGGCCAGGCCTGTGCAGGTCAATCTCACTTGTCAACTCCGGCCTATATACATAATGACTGTTAGGGAAATGTTAAATCAGGTCACATCTTGATTTTGGCAGCATATCATTCTAAAGTTCAAGCATGCCAAATCCTTGGGACAGACCCCAGATTTAGTCAACCCCGATAGGAAATGAAGCCCTCGACCGGTTTTGAAACAATTGTTGAACATATGGATCGCTGAAAGTAGGGATACTATGAAATCTATCACCCTTGTTTCTGTTTTATCCATCCTAATATCAACAATTGCCGCATCCGCCTTTGCCTGCACCATATTTTCGGCAAGTTTTGACGGCACTTTCCTGTTTGGAGGAAATGAGGATCAGTCACCAAACAGCTCCTATCTTGTGACGGATAAAACAGGGCGCCTTGATGTTATCTATTTTGCCACGCCATGGAAGGAAGAGCCACTGGTTATGCAAACGGGTATTAATGAAGCGGGACTCTGCTACGACGCCAACTGGATTCCCATGGAAACACTAACCCCTCACCCTGAAAGAACTGCACAGGATGAATGGGTGATTACCCGACTCATGAGGGAGGTCTCGACGGTTGAACAGGTGCTTTCCCGTATTTTTAACTATAACTGGGGCAACGCCATTTCATATCAGGTTCATTTTGCGGATAAAACCGGAGACGCTGTTGTTATCCATCCGGGTAAGGACGGCGAACTGACCTTTACAAGAAAACCCAGAGGAAATGGTCATTTGGTTTCAGCCAATTTCAATCTCGCTCAATTTGATAAAAGCAGTTTTTCATGGAGTCGATTTGAAACAGCGAATAAGATGCTTTCTGAAATCAGGAGTAAAAATGACTTAACCGTAGACCTTATGACGTCTGTACTCAAGGCAACGCAGCGTCAATATGGCAGAATGAAAACGCTGTATTCAGTTGTTTACGACCTTAACGGTATGAGAATTTACCTGTATTATGAGCGCAATTTCAGTCAACCAACCGTGCTGGATGTACATGCTCATTTAGCAAAAACGGTTGGATCCGGGAAGATAAACCTGAATGAACTATTAAAGAACCCATAAATTGGAGCGGACAGGTAATATGAAATTCATGATTCTGATCCTGAGCATCTTGTGCATCAGCTCTGCATCTGCAAAACCTTTGGATTATGAACATATCCGGGTAAACGAGGATATCGAACTGATAAAAATAAATGAGAACGCCTATGTGCACACCAGCTGGTTTAATTTTCCCGGTTTCGGCCGGTTCCCTTCCAACGGGATGATTTTTGTTAAAAACGGCAAAGCCTTATTAATTGACACACCCAATACCAATGAGCAGACCTTGGTACTATATCACTTTGTAAAGGATCAGTTGAACGCGGACATCACCAAGGTCATTGTCGGGCACTATCACAGCGACTGCATGGGCGGGCTGTCCAGTCTGCATGAAAAGGGGGTCGCATCCATTGCCTGCACAAAAACGATACAGATATGCAACTCCCGGCAGTTACCCATACCTCAGAATGCATTCAAGGATTCCATGAAATTGGAATTCCAGGGCGAAACCGTTGTTTGCAGTTACTTTGGCGCCGGTCACACAATTGATAATATTGTGGTCTATTTTCCTGCCTCACAAATACTCTTTGGGGGCTGCCTGATAAAAAGCCTGGACTCAAAAGGGCTGGGCAATACCCGGGAAGCTGATATTGACCAGTGGGGTAGTACCATTCTGAAAGTTCAGCAGGCATATCCATTGGTATCGATTGTAATCCCGGGCCATGGCGACTTTGGCGGCTGCAGCCTGCT
>QZLA01000034.1 GCA_004796375.1 Desulfobacteraceae bacterium | reverse complement strand
TAAACCATTCCTATGAAAAATAATTTCATGAATAGTCTCATCAAATGATGCACCTCCATATTTCAGGGGCGCTTCTTTTTCAGATTTTGCTATATGAAAGTCTAAAGCCATTTTTTTACTCACAGAACAATATTATTATCAGGTAAAATTTACCTGATAACTTGCAAAATCATATATTATCAGGTAAAAGTTTATTCAAAAATCTTACCCGGATTGTATAAGAGATGTCAACCCAAACCCATAAAAAATTACTGGACCAGGTTCGCGACCTGCTACGTTTAAAACATTACTCTATTCATACGGAACGGACTTACTGTGACTGGATTGCAAGGTATGTCAGGTATCATGGCATGAAATCGCGACAGGAGCTGGAGGACGGGGAGAAGAAAATAGAAGCATTTCTGACCCATCTGGCTGTAAATGAGCAGGTGGCGCCGGCCACCCAGAACCAGGCAATGAATGCACTGGTATTCCTGTACAAGCAAGTGCTTAAAACACCGCTTAAAGCAACCATCAACGCGGTCCGTGCCCGGAAAAGGCTTAATCTGCCCGTGGTGCTGACCCGGGAAGAGGTGAAGCACGTGATGGATGTCATGCAGGGGGTGCCCCAACTGGTGGTGAAGATCCTGTATGGATGCGGCCTGAGGATTTCAGAGGCGGTCAGGCTCAGGGTCAAGGATATTGATTATAACATGCTTCAGATCACGGTGAGAAAGGGCAAGGGGGATAAAGACCGGATCACGACCTTTCCAAAGTCGGTGATCCCGATGCTGGAGAATCATCTGGCAAAGGTCAGGCAGATGCACGAGATGGATCTGAAGGATGGGTACGGCAGTGCTTATCTGCCCAATGCCCTGGCCAGGAAATATGCCCGTCAGCAATATGAGTGGCACTGGCAGTATGTGTTCCCCTCCAGCCGGTTGTCCACAGATCCCAGGAGCGGAACGGTCCGGCGGCATCATATCGATCCGGGGTCGGTGAACAAGGCGATCAAACGGGCGGTCAAACAGACCGGGATACCTAAGAAGGTGAGTGCCCACACATTCCGCCACAGCTTTGCCACCCATCTTTTGGAGCGGGGGACCGATATCCGGACGATCCAGGCCCTGCTCGGCCACAGTGATGTGGCCACCACCATGATTTACACCCATGTGCTCCAACAGGGCGGCCAGGGCGTGCCAAGCCCCCTGGATGACCTGTAGGGAATACCTTTAAAAGGAATCGTTGATGCGCATACTCCATACATCAGACTGGCACCTGGGCCGCTCCCTTTACGGTAGAAAAAGATATGACGAGTTTTCCCTGTTCCTGGACTGGCTGATCCAGACCATTGAGGCGGAGCGGATCGATGCGTTGCTGGTGGCCGGGGATGTATTTGATACCAGCACACCGGGCAACCGGGCGCAGGCGCTATACTACCGATTCCTTGTCAGGGTGTCTGACACCTGCTGCCGGCATGTTGTGGTCATCGGCGGGAATCATGATTCCCCTTCCTTTCTTGATGCACCCAAAGAGCTTTTGCATGCCCTGAATGTGTATGTGGTCGGCAGTGTGACCGGTGCAGCAGCAGATGAGGTCATTGTGCTTCATGACGGCAAAGGGGTCCCACAGGTGATCGTTTGCGCGGTTCCATACCTTCGTGACCGGGATATCCGTACGGTTGAACCCGGCGAGACCATTGATGACAAGAACCGTAAGCTTGTGGACGGCTTGAGGCAACATTATTCAGAGGTTTGCGCCATAGCCGGGCAAAAGCGGGCCGGGTTTGAGAGTGAGGGGCACACAAATGTTCCTATTGTGGCCCTGGGGCACCTCTTTGCATCAGGCGGAAAAACCGTTGACGGTGACGGTGTCCGGGAGCTGTATGTGGGCTCCCTGGTCCATGTGGGAAAAGACCTGTTTCCATCATCCATTGACTATCTTGCCCTGGGGCACCTCCATGTACCCCAGACCGTGGGCGGGGCTGAACACATGAGATACAGCGGGTCACCCATACCCATGGGCTATGGTGAGGCTGAACAGAACAAGAAAGTCGTGATGATTGAGTTCAACGGCACCGCTCCCGGTATCCGGGAGATACAGGTGCCCTGTTTCCAGGAACTGGTCCGCATCACAGGAGCCCTGAATGAGATCCAGGCAAAGATAGATGATTTGAAAATGAATGACAGCCGGGCCTGGCTCGAGATTGAGTACACAGGTACGACGATGGTTCCTAACCTGCGGGAGATGGTGGATGAGGCCCTGGCCGGGTCTGCCATGGAGATCCGGCGGATAAAGAACAGGTGGGTGACCGATCGGGTGATCAACGCGGTCAAGGAGAATGAAACCCTGGATGATCTGGATGTCAATGATGTGTTTGACCGCTGCCTGGATGCGTTTGAGGTTCCGGGTGAAGACCGGGAGGAGTTGAAGATGTCCTACAAAGAGATTGTCCGGTCCTTGCATGACAATGATCCGAACAGGGAATAGAGGGGCTGATCATGAGAATTCTTGAGCTTCGATTTAAAAACCTCAACTCCCTCTACGGTGAATGGATCATCGACTTTACTGACCCGGAGTATATATCCAATGGTCTGTTTGCCCTGACCGGGCCGACCGGTGCCGGAAAATCCACCATTCTCGATGCCATTTGTCTTGCCATGTACGGGGCCACCCCCCGGCTCGGGAGAATTACCGAAAGCGGGAATGAAATCATGTCCCGCCAGACCGGGGAGTGTTATGCCGAAGTGCTGTTTGAGTCCCAGGCCGGTCAGTACCGATGCCACTGGGAGCAGCGCCGGGCCTATAAAAAAGCGGATGGGCGACTGCAGGACCAGGAGCACCAGGTCTCAGAGGCAGACACGGGAAAACCGGTTGAAACCAAAAAAAGCCGGGTCCCTAAGGCGATTGAAGAAAAGACCGGCATGGACTTTGACCGGTTCACACGGTCCATCCTTCTGGCCCAGGGCGGATTTGATACCTTTTTAAAGGCCAATATCGAGCAGAAATCAAAGATTCTGGAGCAGATCACCGGAACAGAGGTGTATTCGCTGATTTCACGGCAGGTGCATGAACGCCGGCGCGAGGAGCAGGATAAGCTGAACCTGCTGAAGGCGCAAATCCAGGGCATCGAGATCCTGGAACCGGAACAGGAAATCCAGATTCAACAGGCGCTTGAGGCAAAGCAGAAAGAAGAGACCGGGCATACAGCTGAATTGACCGGGATGGCAAAGGCCATGGAGTGGTTGACCCTCATTGACGGTCTCAAACAGGAGATCAGCAGCCTGACCCGGGAGGCGAGCCGGCTCAAGGCCGGCATGGACGCATTCCGGCCTGAGCGGGAGAAACTTGACCGGGCCGTCAAGGCAGCCGTGCTGGATGGTGACTATGCCACCCTTTTGGCGTTGCGGAAGCAGCAGTCAGATGATCAAGAGGCGTTAAATGATCTGGAAACGTCGCTTCCCGGGTTTGAGAGGGCCACAGCAGACCAGGCCAAGGTTCTGGCGCATTCTGAACAGCAAACCGTCAAAGCAAGGGGTGAACTCAAAGCACTGGCACCGCTTCTTTTGAAAGTCCGTGCACTTGACCAGCGGCTTGCAGAACAGAAAAAAACGGTCCTTGAGGGTGAAAAGAGTTGTACAAAGGATAAAACCGCCATTGAATCCTTTGTCAAGGCCAGGCAGAAAGAGGAGGCAAGGCAAAGCAAGATCGGAAAAATGCTGGCGCAGGCCGGGGAATATCTCAGTGCGCACTCACGGGATGAATGGCTGGTGAGCGGGCTTGCCGGTGTTGAGGCGCAGCTTGCAAACCTGCAAGCCCGGCAAAAAGAAAGGGATCAAAAGGAAAAGGCAAAGAGACAGGCAGCCCAAGTTTTGGAACAGTCGGCCCAAAAACTTGAGGAAAGCAGCGAGTTGGTCAGCCGTCGGCAACAGGTGCTGGCGCAGGTAAAAAAAGATCTTCTCCAGGGTAGGGCAACGCTCAATGAATTGCTGGCGGGCCGGCTCTTGCGCGAATACCGTGCCCAGAAAGATGCCCTGCTTCGTGAAATGGCATTTCTGGCAAGGATTTCAGAGCTCGAAGAGCACCGGGCCAGGCTCGAAGACGGTAAGCCCTGTCCGCTTTGCGGGGCAGCGGATCACCCCTTTGCCGCGGGTAATGTTCCGGTGCCGGATGAAACTGAGAAAAAGATTGAAGCGCTTTCCCAAGTGATCCGGAACGCTGAAGACCAGGAAACGGTCATCAGAAATCTTGAGGTAGATGAGGCAAACGCACTGCAGCGGTTGACAGACAGTGAAAAACTGAAAACAGAGGCAGAAAACGGTATTAAGCATGCTGAAAAGACCCTTGCCGATTTGAATGAGGGCATAGAGACCACCCACCAGGCGATCATTGAATTGAAGAGGGGGGCATCTGAAACGCTTCATCCGCTTGGCATTGAACAGATACCCGATCATGTGTCATCCCTGATCCGCCGGTTAAGGGAACGCCTTGAGGCCTGGCTCTCAAAGGTCAAGGAGAAAGCAGAACTCGAGACACAGATGTTTGGTATCGGCAGCGAACTCAAACGGCTCGAGGCAGTCATTGACACCCGGAATAATGCACTCAGGCAGGCGCAGGAGCGCCTGGAACAGCTCAAGGGTGAATACACCGCAGGGAACGGTGAACGCAAAGCCATGTATGGGGATAAAGATCCGGATGATGAAGAGCGACGGCTCAACCAGGCGGTCGCCCATGCGGAAGGCGCGGAAAAGCAGGCCCAAAAACGTCACCAGGAGCTGCTTGAGGAACTGAACCGGGTTAAAACGCAGGCAGTGTCCCTGAAACAGCGTATCACCCGGCGCACAACGGAACTTGAAGCATCAGAAGCCGTGTTTTCAGAAAAACGTCATGCCACAGGGTTCCCCACGGAAGCACAGTTTCTGGACGCCAGGATGGCCCCGGACAAGAAAGATGCCCTGTCCAGGAAGGCACGGTCGCTTGATACGGCGCAAACCGAACTGTCTGCCAGGCGAAAGGACCGCGAAGAAAAACTGTCAAAAGAGACCGCCAGGAATGTTACGGATCACCCCCTGGCAGAACTGGAATCCCGGTTCAAGGAAAAAGAGGCGTTAATCAAGGATCTGCGGGATTCCATTGCCGGCCTTAACCACAGGCTGCAGGAGAACAGGGCGGCCAAGGAAAGGGTCAAGCAGAGG
>QZLA01000289.1 GCA_004796375.1 Desulfobacteraceae bacterium | reverse complement strand
TTACGGGAGAGCAGTTCGTGCATGTTCCGGTCATGCTGTAGATGTTTGAAATATACCCGCTGGATCTGTTTTGAAAGAAATAGTACCCGGTGGCGTTGCTGCCGGATACCTGAAAATTGTAAAGCTCGTCCAACGTGGATCCCTGGATCAATGCAGCAAAACCATAACCGCCCCCGGTCGCCATCTCGGTATAGATCACTAACCCTGGGTATCCGTATTGGTTGACGGCAGACAACCCCACTGCACCGTCGGTGGCTGTAAGGACAGTCGAACCAAAGGTAAGGGTGTCCACAAACGTTGAGGAGCCAATGGTAAAGGTGAACTCCCACTGTGTCCCTTTGATGGGGGTCATGTCATTGGGGTCTGTTGATACCCAAACATCCTGGAGCTGGGCAGTTTGAAGCTTTGCAATGGAACGTGTAAGCATTTCAGTGTTGCTGATCATTCCGGTTTTGTCGGTTTGAAGATCCACCAGAATGTTTTTACTGTCTTTTTGGGATGCTTTTTCCGAAATGACCTGCTTTTTCTCAGATTCAATCACAGCGTCAGCCAGCAGGGGTGACACGTTAAAAATAACCCAGAGCAAAACAGTGGTGATCAGAAGAATCGGTTTTTTCATTTCTTACTCCTCTTACGCAACAAATTATTCATTGGTTATAACTGGCTGTTCACTACTTTTAGCAATTCGCGTATTTTTTGTAAATGCTTTGAATGAAAAAATAAACAGGATCATAGAGAAGGGCATATTTTTATGGTTTTTAAATGGATTTATGGTAAGATTTATCACCTGTTTGTGATTTCTAACACCGCCTGCCCGAAACATGCCGGGTATTGGGAAGATTAAATGGGCGCAGAATATGACTTTGAGAAGGCGGTCAGCATTCTACACCAGCTGACGCCGGGATCACATGAGCGACTGAAGGTAAAGTGCCTAAGCCTGCGGCAGGCGCAGGAAACACTTCTGTCAGCAGCAGGCGATGCCATGCACCGGTGCCTGGAACAATGCCGGGGAATCTGTTGTCAAAATCTGGACATCGATTCCATATTCAGTGTCATGGATTTTGTTTATATTCTGACGATGATACCGCAAATGGAAATGGAGATCAGGAGCCGTTTTAATGCGAATCAATCCATATACCGTTCAGCTTGCCCGTTCCTGATTGATCAGGAGGGGCCCTGTATATTCCCGAATGGCATCAAGGCACAGGAATGCGTGATCACGTTCTGTACGAATGACGATAGGATAAAACCGTTTATCCGGAAAGTGAACACAGAATTCTTTAATTTGTTTTGTCTGGTGCTGCTCCTGAGGTCAAAAGAAGTGCTCAGGGCCGCAGGCCGTGTCTTTAGATCATGAATCTACCTGTTCTTAAGCCGGTTGATAATATCAGACTCATCCGGGAATTGGCCGGTTGCTTTTTTTGAGTAGATCAGTTCATCATCAACCATAATTTCAAAAACACCACCGCTGCCCCCGATCAATTCGGTATCCATGTGGTATTCTGATTTAATCTTGTCAGCCAGGCCGGCTGCCCTGGGGAGGTAGTTTCATTGAACGCAATAGGTGATGGACAGTTTCATTTTATTCCCCTTCGCTGATTCATATGGGTTATTGATTTTTGGACCAATATATCAGAAACCGGTTCGGGTTTCTACTCAAGGTTCCACTCATATCGCTTCTTTTTTCTGGCACCGCTCTGGTAGGCCGGATCATCGGGTGGGACACAGATTTCGTTGATAAAGCAGGCCCCCAGTTTTGTTATGATTTTTATTGATGCCGTGTTACCAGGAGCACAGGTTATAATCACGCGCTCATATCGGGTTTGAATGAATGGCTTAAGGGCTATGCATGCATGGTAGGCAAACCCCTGCCCCCGGAACGGGGCAAGAATTTCATATCCGATGTGTCCGGCACACTGGAGAATGTGAGGCGTGTCCCCGACCCTGAAGTTGATATGCCCGGCAGGTTGTCCCTGACGGGTCATTATTTTAAAATGGTAAAAGGGTACCAGTCCTGTTATCCCCTCGAGGGGGTTGTCCGGGTGTACAATTCGGTCAAACCGCAGGATCACGGGTCCGCTTTGCAGACCGGCGGGAGGTGGTGGGAGCATAGCAGCCTGTTTAGGTTAATGGTTATTTAGGCTTTTGCGCCAGTTTTAACGTCACCGGCCATATGACCGGGATCTTGTCTCTTACCACGTCCCGAAGGGCTGTGGCAATATGTTCGACCGGGTTAAATGAATGGGTTTTGATAAATCTCTGCACGGCAGACCAGGAGTTTAAAAACCCGATCAACTGTTGAGCACCCCACATTTTTTCAATTTCGAATTGAGGGGAGGGGATGAGGGGCCAGGGAAACTGAATGTCAGCGTATCCATTATCCACATGATCGCGTTCCGGCGGCCAGGAGCCTGCCAGGGTATTGTGATACAGGTTTTGAATAATCCGGTCAGCCGGTGATGAGAGGCTGAACAGGCCGTAGCACCAGACTGCCAACATGCCCCCGGGTTTGAGTACCCGATCGGCTTCAAGGAAGAATGCGTCGACGTCAAACCAGTGAATCGCCTGGGATACAGTGATCAAATCGATGGATGCATCAGGGATGCCCGAGTCTTCGGCTCTGGCAACGCGGTACATTATATTGGCGGCGGGAGCGGCCTGTTTGATCTGATCCGGGCTGGCATCGGTGGCATAGATCCTGGAAAAGGTGCCGGACAGGGCCAGGGCGGACTGGCCATTACCCGTGGCGCAGTCCCATGCCCTGTCAGCTGTATCTATGAAAGAGAAGATCCACTCAAAAAGTGCAGTTGGGTAATTCGGTCGAAATTCAGCATAGGTTTTGGATTGTCTGGAAAAGTGATCTTTAAAGTGTCCGGCCATTCATCATGAGATCCGTAGAATGAGATCAGTGGAAAAGGAACAATCATATCAGCATGGATGAAATCTGCTCGAGGCCAAGGAAAGTGCTACCCTATTCAATGATATCGATTACCGTGCCGAGCATCTCATCGAATTGCTTGATGGTCTTGGCATTGGCATCGAAACCTTTTTCAGCAATAATCTGTTGGGTGAACTCTTCTGCAAAATCGGTATTGGAAATCTCCTTGAGTTCACCCGGGTTCTTCGGGTCATCTACCAGGGGACCAGGTGTATCCACCTTTGAGATTTCCACTTTGACGGAATCCCCCTGGCCTTCAGAAATGATTGCCCTGCTTTTTTTAAAATCATCAGAGTAGGCATTGGCCACGTTGTTGGCACTAACCTGCATCTTTTTTGAAAATGCCTGCAGTGCGGATACATTGTTATGAATTGATGCAACCATGATCTATCTCTAAAAAATTAATTGACCTATTATATTACAAATTATAATGGTTAATACCATTTTTTCAAGCAAGCAAGAAGTATGCAACGGTTTTAAGAGATGAGTGATTAAAATGTATGGGATTGAATTTAAAAGAAATATCTCTGGATGTTTAACCCCGGGTGTCTTGTTGTTGCATGGAAAAAAAGCCGGTTTGACAAAAAAGGTTCATAAAACCTGCCAAATTTTGTAAAATTGGACGTCACATGGCTGGTTTTTACAAACCTTCAACTCAGGGTCAATGACCAGGGAGGAATCATGTTTTCAAAAGAAAAGTCTGTTATGCTTCTCATTGATGTACAGGGCCGCCTCGCCCAGATCATGCACGACAAGGATATCCTTTTTCAGCGTCTTGAGTTCATGATCAGGGCGATGAATATCTTAAACGTTCCGATTATCTGGATGGAGCAGATTCCTAAAAATCTCGGTCCGACGACCGAGCACCTGGCCGCCCTAATGCCGGATAACTCTCCCATCGAGAAATTTACATTTTCCTGCTGCAATGAGCCTGAATTCATGAAGCGGTTTGAAGCACTCGGGCGCTCCCAGGTGTTTCTCACCGGAATCGAGACCCATATCTGCGTGTTCCAGACCGGATATGACCTGGTTCAGCTCGGTTATCAGGTGCAGGTGGTAACGGATTGTGTGTCCAGCCGTGAGGAGAAGAACAAGGCGGTCGGGATTCAGCGTCTATCCAGTGTTGGCGTGTCCCCCACCAGTTTTGAAATGGCCATATTTGAGCTGATGAAAGAGGCCAAAGGGGATGAGTTCAAGCAGATTGTTAAGATGATCAAGTAACCGGGAAGGCAATGCGGGGGAAACGGGTCAGACAGCGATGGCAAACGTCGATGCGTCCTTCTCAGGAAGATTCTGGACCCGGGTGTAACTGTCTGACGCCTGTTTGATGGAGCCGAACGCCTGGGCTTCATCTGTCCGGGATTTCTCTTTGGTCTGCAGGATCATCAGTTCGGACATGGCTTTGACTGCCTTGGAGGTTGCCATTGACGCAACTTTGATATCCTGGGGAGAGGGGCTCGCAGGTGCGAGGGCAGCCGTCTTGACCTGCCGCATCTTTGCCAGTGTGGCCTCGGGATCCCCTGGTACCTCAGACGTGTCAATGCTGACCTCGCCGGCGACTGCATAATTATTTCCGTCCGGTCCCTTTTTAAACGTGAAGTTGGCTCCGGATGTAATCAATGCACCTCCGGCGGCGACATGGGCCATTTCATGTTGGCGAACTTCAGTGTCAGCCTGTTTGAGTTGCTCTAACAGCTGCTTTTCAGCATCTGTCAGGCCGCTGGTGTCATTTGGGGTTGCAATCGCACGGTTCTGCTTGTCCCCGGACGGGTCTGTCGAAGGGTCAGGGGGGGGCGACCCATCACTGCCGGCAGAAAACCCGCTGGTTTCCTGGGGGCTGTTTGCCGGGCCGGGCGCACTTTTCCCCTCTTCGGTCTGGTAGATCAAAGGTGCGGCCGAGTATATGGATGGCGTATTTGCGGTGGCGGCAATATTCATGATCTGTTACACGTTCAGTCCAGTTTGAAGAATAAACCTATCCCATAAGTTAAGCGAGTAAGGCGGATTGTCAAGCGGGGCCTGTATTTGCGGTGCGGTTATCAAAAGATTGCGATTGACAAATCCAGTCTTTTTTTGTATTCTAATCTAATGCGTTTCGGGTGAGCTTAGAACAGGCCGCTGGTTACCTTAGAATAAATGATGAAAATCGAAAATGCAAGGGAAATGTCATATGACTCGACAGGCTGGAATTCAAAGGAAAACCAAGGAAACGGATATTGAGCTTACATTGAACCTGGACGGATCCGGCGATTCAAGCATCTCAACTTCAATACCATTTTTTGACCATATGTTGACCGCATTCTCTGTGCACGGTTTGTTTGATCTCGATGTTAAGGCTGTTGGGGATATCGATGTGGATATGCACCACACCGTAGAAGATGTGGGTATCGTTCTCGGACAGGCTTTTTCCAAGGCCCTGGGTGATAAAAAGGGGATCAGCCGGTTCGGTGAGGGGGCTGTTCCAATGGATGACGCCCTGTGCCGGGTGAATGTGGACCTGTCAAACCGGCCTTATCTTGTATATCACATGCCCGAATCCATCCGGATTTTTACTGAGTTTAATGTGTGGCTGGCCAAGGAGTTTTTTCAGGCCTTCAGTGTTCATGCCGCTACCAATCTACATATCAATGCCTTGTATGGTGAAAATGATCACCATGTGATCGAATCCGTGTTCAAAGCCTTTGGACGGGCAATGCGCGACGCCACCCGGATAAACCCGGAGATTGCCGGTGTGTTATCCAGCAAAGGGGCGCTTTGATTGACAGGTATCTTGAGCTGATAATTTAAATCAATTAGGTGACATAGATGATTATTATTCCTGCTGTGGATATAAAAGAGGGAAGGTGTGTCAGGCTGCTGCAGGGCAGAATGAATGACGAAACCCATTATTCGTCAGACCCTGCTTCAATGGCCCTGAAATGGGAACGCAAAGGAGCGACGCTGATCCATGTGGTGGATCTGGATGGCGCTTTTGAAAAGAAAGTTAAAAATCTGGACGTGGTCAGCAGGATTGTCAAGGAGTGCAGCACCGGTATTCAGATCGGCGGCGGGATACGCAACCTGGATACGGTCAAGATGTATATGGATATCGGAATTGAGCGTGTGATTATCGGCAGTGAAGCGCTTTATAATCCGGAATTTGTCAAAGAGGCATGCAAGGCCTTTCCCCAGAGGATCGTAGTTGGTATTGATGCCAGGGACGGCATGGTCGCAGTGGAGGGGTGGAGCAAGACCTCAAAAACCCTTGCGGTGGATCTGGCAAAAGAGTTTGAGTCTTCCGGGGTTGCAGCCATTAATTTTACGGATATCAAGCGGGACGGGATGCAGATCGGCCCCAATATCGAGGAAACCGCCCGTTTGGCAAGAGCGGTGAATATACCGGTTGTGGCCTCGGGTGGGGTGCATACGATTGATGACATCAAGAACCTGCTCGAGGTTGAGGAAGACGGTGTCACCGGGGTGATCACAGGCAGGGCATTGTATGAGGGGACACTTGACCTTGAACAAGCCATCGAGCTGACCGCCAAAAGTGATAAATAGTATTGACTATTTTCGTAATATGATTACTTTATAGTATTTATATGATGCTGTTATACTTTGGAGTCCGCCAGGCTTAATGCGTATACCAGAAGATAAAGTTTCAGAAATATTACATATTTCTGATATTGTGCAGGTCATATCCGAATCTGTCATTCTGAAAAAATCTGGAATCAATTATTTTGGCCTGTGCCCTTTCCATACGGAAAAAACCCCCTCTTTTTCGGTGAATGCCCAGAAGCAGATCTTTCATTGTTTTGGATGCAGTGCCGGTGGTAATGTATATTCTTTCTTGATGAAATATCACGGAATCACATTTCCGGAAGCCGTCCGCATGCTTGCCAGAAAGTATAACGTCACCATTGAAACACAGGCACTTAATCCGGCACAGCAGCGGGAGCTCAACCTCAAGGAGCAGCTGTTCAAATTAAACCGCCATGTGTTGAATTTCTATTCGGGAATACTTGGGAAGGACAGGGGGGCGGGTCAGGCCCGCCAGTACCTCCAGCAGCGGGGAACCAGCCATGAGGTGCTGTCAGAGTTCGGCCTGGGGTTTGCGCCGGATCAATGGGACAGTGTCGAAAGGCTCTTGCGACAGTTGAAGATTTCTCCCCAGCTTGCACTTTCATCCGGACTGGTGCTGCCCAGGAAACAGAAAAGCGGGTTTTATGACCGCTTCAGGAACCGGGTGATTTTTCCGATATTTGATATCAATATGCAGGTGGCGGGGTTTGGCGGCCGGGTGATGGACGACAGTATGCCCAAATACCTGAATTCACCCGAAACTCCTGTGTACAACAAGGGGCGGATACTCTACGGGCTTCATGCGGCAAAATCCCATTGCAGGCATGCAGATCGTGTATATATTGTTGAAGGATACTTTGATTTTCTCACATTATATCAACATGGGGTCAAAAATACGGTTGCCAGTCTTGGCACGGCGTTAACTTCAGATCATGTGCGGATTCTCAAGGGATTTGCCTCAAAGATGGTCCTGGTATTCGACTCTGATACCGCAGGTATCAATGCGGCCAAACGGAGTATCGGTACATTCGTCAAACAGGGAGTGGAGGTCAGCATCCTTGTGCTTCCCGACGGCAATGACCCGGACTCTTTTGTTGCCCAAAAAGGTAAAGGTGCTTTCGAGGCTTTGGCTGAAAATGCCCTGAACTCGATTGAATTTCTGGTTCAGGTTGCTGTTGATAAATATGGTTTAACCGTGGAAGGCCGAGTGGCCATCCTCAATGAAATGAAAACCCACCTGGCACAGGTGGAGGACAGCGCGGTGAGGTCGTTGTATATCCGGGAGCTTTCAGAGAGAATTAACATCGACGAGAAGGCAGTGCTTGAAAAGGTCAGAGAGACCTTGACCCGCCAGACAACCGGGGATCTAACAACAGAACTGATACCGGATAAGGACATGCCGGCGAGCTCACACCCCCGGGAGGAGCAGATCATCTCTTTGATGCTTCAATATCCTGAGATACACCCGGAAATTGAAACAACAAAGGTGCTGTCCTATTTTTATTCCAAAAAATTAAAGGAGATCGGGAATAGGATACTTTCGATCGCCAAAGACAATACACCCGTGGTCTCACAGATCATTTCCACATTACCCCAGGAAGAACAACACCTGATTACGGCGCTGGCCATACAGGAAATAGATTTAGACAACAACCTGGAACACAAAGCCAAGGATCTGATCTCGCGGATCATCCGGATAAGAAAAAAAGAAGAAAACACATTAACCAATAAAATAATTAGTGCAGAAAAGGGTGGCGATGCTGAATTATTCGAACTGCTTGCAGCAAAGCAGAAAGAGATTCAGCAGTTGCAGTAAATCGAATCACACTAAGCCTTTGGGAGGCATTATATGGCAGGAAAGACCAAAAAGTCTAAAGAGAGTTTAATCATCACCAAAAAACAATTGAACAGTTTGATTAAAAAAGGTGAAAAAAACGGCGCTCTTTCTTTTGCCGAGATAAATGATGCAATTTCTAGTGACCTGGAGTCATTTGATCAGATAGAAGATATTGTGGATCAGTTAAAAAAGCACGGCATTAAACTGGTGGACAAGGAAAAAGAAAAACAGAAGGCAAAAACCAAATCTTCCGCCACAAAAAAATCCGGAACACCCAAAGCCCCGAAAATGTCCGGCCTGTCAGAAGTGGATGATGACGGACATGATGATGACGGGATGGACGGTTCACAGGACAGGGATAATTTCAGGCCCAAAAAAGACAAACCAGACGTTGAGTTTGGTTCCGTCACCGATCCTGTAAAAATGTATCTCAAAGAGATGGGTATGGTGACCCTGCTTTCTCGAGAAGGGGAGATTGAGATTGCAAAAAAGATAGAGGTCGGTGAACGAGAGGTCTTAAGGGCAATGCTGGACTGCCCGTTATCGCTGAATGCCATTTTTATTTACGGGCAGAAAATGGAGAGTAAAAGCATCCGCCCCAAGCATATTCTCAGGGATGTGGATGAGGGCGATGGAATTGTGGATGAAGTCTCCAAGCAGGAAAAATTTCTTGACACGCTGAAAACGATTGCAGTGATCCATGAGGAGAATCAGGCCATCCGTGATCAGGTTCAAGACAACTCACTCACCGCTGCCGCCCGGAAAAAGCAGATCAAGAAACTTGAAAAGAGTACGGATGACATTTTTGAACAGCTTAAAAGATGGCGGTTTGAAGGCAATGTCATCGATACGATTGAGAAGCGGATCCGTGGAACCATCAAATGGTTTGATACCATTGCTAAACTCCTGACCAGCTGTGCCCGCACGTTCGGCGTCAAGAAAGAGGAGATGCTGGACAATTTGAAAACCCAGAAGGGATTTGTCAGCTGGGCACGAAAAAACACCGATATCACGGAAAGACGTGCCAAAATTCTGTTTGAGGATTTAAGCGCTATTAACGCGCAGGTGGCTGAGCGACGAAACGACATCAAGGGGGAACCCAATGATCTCAAGGCGATTGTTGCCAAGATCGACAAGGGCAGAAAAGAGGCTGACTATGCTAAAAAAGAACTGGTCCGGGCCAATCTTCGCCTGGTGGTCAGCATTGCAAAAAAATATACCAACCGCGGCCTGCAGTTCCTGGATCTGATCCAGGAGGGCAATATCGGTTTGATGAAGGCGGTTGACAAATTTGAATACCGCAGAGGCTACAAGTTCTCCACATATGCAACCTGGTGGATCAGGCAGGCCATTACCCGTGCAATTGCAGACCAGGCAAGGACCATACGTATTCCGGTTCATATGATTGAAACCATCAATAAATTGATCCGGACCTCAAGATACCTGGTCCAGGAGATGGGAAAAGAACCTTCCCCTGAAGAGATTGCGGAAAAGATGGAAATCCCCATTGAAAAAGTCCGGCGGGTACTCAAAATTGCCAAAGAGCCCATTTCTTTGGAAACGCCCATTGGAGAGGAAGAGGACAGCCACCTCGGAGATTTTATAGAGGACAAGAAATTTTCTATCCCGTCTGAAGCTGCCATTGATTTCAGCCTGGCTGAACAGACCCGTAAAATACTTGCCACGCTGACACCGAGAGAGGAAAAGGTGCTCCGTATGCGGTTCGGTATTGGAGAGAAATCCGACCATACGCTTGAAGAGGTTGGAAAGGATTTTACGGTAACCCGTGAGCGGATCAGACAGATCGAGGCCAAAGCGCTGAGAAAGCTGAGACACCCGACCAGAAGCAAGAAACTAAAGACCTTTATTGAGAATTAAATATTGACATAAATTATCGGTTTTTATATATAGTTTAGGTTTGCTTAACTGTTACGGGCCTATAGCTCAGTTTGGCAGAGCCACCGGCTCATAACCGGTCGGTCCCTGGTTCGAATCCAGGTGGGCCCACCAGAATACTGTGTTCAACAAAAATGATACATATGAAAATACGCAATACAACCAAAGGAATTGTTGAACCGATATGAATGTGTCTGGACAAAGACAGTGTTTATACCTTTAAAAAAAAGCGTGGTGATTCCGACCACGCTTTTTTTAATGGGCTTATGCGATGAATGCACCGAACGTAAAAGATATCCTGGAACTGATCAACCGCGACATCCCGTTTGAACTTGCTGAAGAGTGGGATAATTGCGGACTCCAGTGCGGTCATCCCGACTGGGAGGTGAGCAAAATCATTACCGCGCTGGATGTTACGCTGCCGGTACTGGAGCGGGCGGTGGGCATGAAGGCCGATCTTGTTTTAACCCATCATCCCTTAATGATTTCATCGTTCAAGCAGGTCAATTTTTCAACCATGCCGGGCAGTGCCATCCACCTGTCGGCAAAACATAAAGTGGCCGTAGTTTCTGTGCATACGAATTTGGATGCTGCCCGGAACGGCCTGAATGACTATTTTGCATCCATTGCCGGAGTGACACCTGAACGAGCCATGATACCGGCCGCAGTTGATGCATCCACACAGGCGTCATTGATATCCGCCGTGGACGAATATCAGGATATGCCGCTGGGAATCGGCAGGATCGGAAAGCTGGCGCAGCCGACAACTCTTGATGTGCTTGCCCGTGACATCAAACAGCGCTTTCGCCTGGACCATGTTCGGATCGGAGGTAATACCGAGCAACTGATCCATGATGCGGCCATATGTACCGGCTCCGGGGGAACGCTTGCATCCGTGTTTCTGAAATCCGGCGCACAGGTTTATATCACAGGTGATATCAAGTATCACGAGGCCCGATTGATCGAGGAACACAACCTCTCGTTTATCGATGTGGGCCATTTCGGGTCCGAACATATCGCAGTGGACCTTTTGAAAACGCATCTCGCCCGGGCGATTACCGATGCCGGATTTAAAATTGATATTATAGGATACAAGAATGAACAGGATCCATTCATTACCATATAAGGACAGAGTTAAATGAAGGAAATTAGCAAATCGGATATTGATACATTATTGAAACTTCAAACCGCTGAAACCCAGATTACCCGCATACAGTCAATTCTCGAGAAAATTAACAGTGAGAAGGAAAAACTGGATTCAAAGTTCCGTAAGTTTCAAAAAGCTCATGATGAAAAGGAATACCAGTTAGAGAAGACCAAAGCGTTCTGCAGGGAGATGGAAAATGAAATTCAGATCGTGGGTGAGCGGATTCAGAAGAGCAATGAAAATCTCAGATTTGTAAAAACCAACAAGGAGTACCAGGTCCTCCAGCGGGAAGTTGACGATAACCGGAAACGCAAAGAGCAGCTTGAAAATGAGCTGATTGATCACCTGGATGAAAAAGAGGCGCTTGAACAGGAAGTCAATACCTCCAGGACCGATCTTGATCAGCTCTCGGAACAGACCCGCACCTTGAAAAAGGAGATCGAGGAGAAATCATCCGACGATCAGGAAGAGCTTGATGAGTTATTGGTCAAACGGGCTGAAATCAGTAAAAATCTTGATCCGGCCCTGATGGATAACTTCAACCGGATATCAAAAATGAATAACGGGCTGGCAGTGGTCCAAGTTAAAAACGAGGTGTGCATGGGGTGCTATGTCAACATCCCGCCACAGCTGTACATCGAGGCCCAGCGCTATAACTCATTGATTTTATGCCCCCAGTGCAGTAGGATACTGTGTTATATTGAATCTTGATCTTAAGGTTTGACCAGGCTTAACGGCCGCTGGATCCCGCAAGGATCTGGAGGAAAGTCCGAACACCGCAGGACAGGACGCTC
>QZLA01000273.1 GCA_004796375.1 Desulfobacteraceae bacterium | reverse complement strand
CACCGGCCAGAAACCGGCCGGAGCGCGTGTCAAAACATGAACAGATATACTCAGCAGAACCGGGACCAGCATGGAGGCGCCGATGAATATCATGAAGACTGCCGGAAAGTCAAAGCCGGGCCCCGGGTCTTGTGCTGTCAGCAACACCAGGGCGCACCCAAGGATCGCAACCCCGCCGCCAAAAAGATAGGGACGCATTTTATGTATGGTCTCCTCGGGCCTGGAGTGTTTCATCAAAGAGACCGGCTGGGTTCCGGCCCCCCGAAGCGCAGGAAATACAGATGCTGCCAAGGATGCGCCCATACCTGCCGCAATCCCTTTGAACAGGGTGAACCACGTCACATGAACCTGGCTCACCGTCAGCACAAAATAGATATCAGACACGGTGGCGCACACCGCCTTTACGGCTGCGGCGCCCATCATGATACCCAGGGCCGCCCCGAGTGCCGAACCGATGACAGCAATAATAAGAATCTCAAGCAGCAGGCTTTTGAAAATGTCAAAGCGGGTCACCCCCAATGCCCTGAGCTTCCCGAAAAGCTGCCGCCTCTGTGTGACTGAGAAGGACACGGTATTGTAAATCAAAAAGATACCCATGAACAGTGCGAGCATGGAAAATGCAGTCAGGCTGGACTCGAAGGAGCGCGAAAGCTGGCGTACGGCATGATTCTGCCGATCCGTTCTCACCAGCACCACCCCTTTGGGCAGCAGTGTTTCAATGTGGTTCTCCAGTACGTCAATCCCTTTGGCGTGCCCGTTCTCCCCCAGAATGAGATCGATGCGGTTGATGGTGTTCTCCATTGCCAGAATCTTCTGGGCAATCGAGATATCGGTAAGGATAACCCCCTGATAGGCTTGATCCGTGGTGGAGTGATCCGAATCAAGCATCCCCTGGACCGTCACCCTGACCTGCCGTTCCCCCATTGTCAGTGTCAACGGATCACCCGGCTTCAACCCCTCTTTCCTGGCAACGGCGCCTGATATCAGTATCCCCGGTCCGGAAGATCCGTCAATCAGGTCGTTGAACCACGCGTTTTCAATACCCGATCCCGGGACTGATCCGGCGGACCGTCCCAGAGTCAGATCCCTGAAATGAATTTCGGAAAATGGATCCACACCCATGAGGCTGAATATTTTTCCATCCATCTCCTGTACTTTGACATGTGCCTCGATCACCGGGGCTGACCGGTAAATCCCAAGCGTTGTTCTTATTGTGGTAAATACACTCTCTGGAATCCTGAAATTGCTGCCCTTGATCTGGTGCGTCGAACGTGCGGTCAGGGTGGCCATGGACAGTTCAAACGAGCGGCTCACTGAAATCTTTGCAATATCGATGGCCACGGTGCCGCAGACACCCAGCGAGATACCGAGTACCAACAGGATCGTCTTGAGCTTATGGCGAAGGGCAAATGCAATATAAATCTGTATGATCGTCTTCATTCCCATGAACACACCGTTTCTGTCCAAACCTATGACAGGGTCAAGGTTTTATTTCCCACATGGTATACATGATCGGCCCACTTTTTTGATTCCAGACTGTGGGTAACCATAATCAATGTCTTGTGATGTTCCCGGACCAGTTCTGCAATCATCTCCAGGATCCTTCGGCCTGTCCGGTTATCCAAATTGCCCGTGGGTTCGTCGCACAGGATTACATCAGGATCGTTAACCAGAGCCCTGACAATTGCCACCCTCTGCTGCTCACCGCCGGACAGCTTGTCCGGGTATTCATCCACTTTGTGAAGAAGTTCGACCCGGTCAAGAAGGGTCCGTGCCCGGTCCGTATAGTCCTGCCTGGCCTTCCCGTCGATCTGGGCCACCAGTGTGACGTTGTCAAGCACAGAGATGACAGGAATCAGGTTGAAAGACTGATAAACAAATCCGATATGGCGTCGCCTGAAGAGCGTTCTTTCCCGGTCATTCATCCGGGACACCTCATGGGCACCCACCCGGATCTCTCCGGTTTCAGGCAGGTCGATACCTGCGATCAGGTTCAGCAGCGAGCTTTTACCCACGCCGCTTTTACCAAATACCACTGAAAATGACTGTGATGGGAACGTGACACTCAGGTTGTTAAAAATATGCTGTGGCCGCTTTGAGTGGTTATAGGACTTACCGATATGTTCCAGTCTCACATCCATGGCTGCTCCCTTTTAAAAGTGAGGTACATTCACTTTCAATATGGTAATCCACTTTGTCGGATTGACAAGAACGGATTTAACAAGTGTCCAATGACAGGCAAAACCTATCATTCATTTTTGATCATGATATCATGAGCGGGACAAAAGAAAGGACCGAAGATTACTCTGCCTGGATTTCAACCCCAGTTTGCGGCGGATATTCTTGCGGTGAAAACTGACCGTTGCCTCTGAAATGTAAAGGGTCTCAGCGATATCAGCAGTGGTTTGCCCATCCCTGACCAGAGCAGCCACCTGCATCTCCTGCGGGGTAAGAATAATATTGGCGTGGATAAACTTCTGCATGAACGACGAGGTCACCTCACTGAGCTGATCCTCAAGAATTTCCACCAGGGTTTTGTCCTTTTTTGACAGGTTTGCACCCTTGAGTTTCTCGATATAGGGCAGGACAAAGGTTTTAATGTTTGACAGGACCTGCTGCTCCAGGTTGGCTTTATCCTTTTCACGGTGTTCCAGAAGCACCTTCATGGCAATATTGGCTTCTTCAAGGCTTTGATTCTGATCTTCAAGGATCTGCTGCTGGCTTTTAAGTTCCTCCTGGGTCAGCTTCAGTTCAGTAATGTCCTCGTGACTGATGATCACCCGAATCGGCAGGGTATCGGCCATAAGGATCGCACGCATGTAAAACCATCGCCGGCCCTGGGGCGTATGGCAGGGATAATCATATAGGAACTCTGTCACCTCTTTATCAATTACCCGCTCAATCCCCCGGGCCACATTTAGTGCATCATAGGCCTCCTCCCCGCTGGCCCCCTTGCAGACCTCAAGGTAATTCATCCGGGTAAAATCTTCATCTTCGGGCATGCCGCCTGAATAGGCGAACTGACGCCATGCCGCATTGGTTTCAAGAATCCGGCCGCTGTCATCAAGAATGGCGATATGTGCGGACAGCGAATCAAAAATATTCAGCAGCAGAGTGTCGGAAAATGGAATCCGGTTTTTTTGATCCTGGTGAGTCATGAAATCTATTAAACCTCAATTTTGACCTGATGTAAACCAAACGCCTGAATTAATTTTACTTGTACACATGAAACAAAACCTGATACACCATAAGTTATGAATCTCGACCGTGATTCGAGAACAACCGGTGCATGGTTCACATGCCCTGAAAAGAACAATGGACGGATTCATGGAAAAAGACAGATCACAGCTTCAATTCCTGACCCCAGAGGAAGCCCTGGCGGCCATCAGCCTGGACTTTGATCAGTACGGCCACCAGCCAGACCAGTTGGCGCAGATTGGCAGACTGCTCAAGATCCCTGTCCTTAACGCTGGTGACACGGATGCCATCCTGGCGCGTGTATTCTCTGAACTGCGGAACCAACAGGTTTCCGGAACCCTGTGGGCCAGGGTCTGCAACACCGTATTCCAGACTGCAGCCCACCCTCAGTTGGATGACGGCGGTCATTTGTCCGGGATATGGATCAAGCACGATATGGCCAACTTTACCTGCGCTCAATGCGGGCAGTGCTGTATGCACCTGGGTTATGAAAATGAGTGTACCCTCACCGATTTTGAGCGCTGGCAGGCATTGGGAAGAGAGGATATCCTTGCCCATGTCCGGATTATCCGGAACATGGACGCAAGCCTTGACTTTTGCATCTGGATTGAACCGGGTACAGATGAACTCCTTCAGGTCTGCCCATGGCTTGCGCCTGCAACGGCCCAGACGCCTGCCCGGTGCCTGATCCAGAATGTAAAACCCGCCATCTGCCGCGAATATCCCTATACCCGCAAGCATGCACGCATGACCGGGTGCCGGGGGTATTTTGACGTTGCCCGATCTTTGGGATTAGATTCGGATTGAAAAACAAGGGTTTTAGTGGTAAACCATTGTTTATCATAATAAACACTACAACTTCCGGAGGCATCATGGCTGACCCCTTGTTCGAACCCATCACAATAAACTCCCTTTCAATCAAAAACCGGATATACCTGCCTGCCATGCACCTGGGCATGGCCGTGAATTTTGAGGTGACCGACCAGATCACCGCGTTTTATGCCGATAGAGCAAAAGGCGGCGCCGGTATGATCTGCGTGGGCTATGCCACCGTTGATGACCTGTCCGGAAACACCCAGAACATCGGTGCCCATGATGACCGGTTCATCCCCGGGCTCAAACGCCTGTCCGATGCGATCAAAACCAATGGATCACGGTCCTGTGTACAGATCAATCACGCCGGCCGGTACAACTTTTCCTTTTTCCTGGACGGCAAGCAGCCGGTCGCCCCGTCACCCATTGCATCGAGAATGACCCATGAGGTGCCCAAAGAGATGACCCTGGATGAGATCAAGCAGACGGTTCAGTCCTTTGGCGGGGCAGCACTGCGGGTTAAACAGGCCGGGTTTGATGCCGTTGAGGTATTGTCGGGCACCGGTTACCTGATCTCCGAGTTTCTCTCGCCGCTGACCAACCAGAGAACGGATGAATACGGCGGCAGTCTGGAAAACAGGATGCGATTCGGCCTGGAGGTAATGGATGCCGTTCGTCAAGCAGTCGGGCCGGATTTTCCGCTGATTGTGCGAATGAACGGAAACGATTTCATGCCGGGCGGAAACACACGGGAGGAGCTGCTTGAGTATGCCGAAGCCCTGTCCCGGGGCCCGGTGGATGCCCTGTGTATTAACGTGGGATGGCATGAAGCCCGTGTCCCCCAGATTGTGACCTGTGTCCCCAGGGGGGCCTTCTCATATCTGGCCAGGGGCATGAAGGAGCGGGTTGAAGTCCCTGTGATTGCCAGTCACCGGATCAATGATCCTGAAATCGCCCGGGAAATGATCGATAACGACCAGTGCGACATGGTGGCCATGGGACGGAGCCTGATCACCGACCCCATGCTGCCTGAAAAAGCCAGAACCGGAAGAGAAGAAGAGATCATCCACTGTATTGCCTGTGCACAGGGGTGCTTTGACAACCTGTTCCGGCTCAAACATGTGGAGTGCCTGTGCAACCCGAGGGCCGGATATGAACATCAGCCGCTGCCCGAAGCCGTCCAAACACCGCTGAATGTAATGGTCATCGGGGCGGGACCGGCCGGAATGGTGGCTGCCACCACCCTGCATGACCGGGGACATCACGTCACCATCTATGAAAAATCCGGGCGTATGGGCGGGCAGCTCAACCTGGCCGGGTCCCCGCCGGGCAGGGAGGAATTTTTACAGTTTTCCCGGGACCTTGAACGCCAGGTCCATAGCCGGCGTATTCCGGTTCTTTTGAACCGGGAAGCCACGGAGAGCGACATCCAGGCATTCAAACCGGATCACGTCATCCTTGCGGCCGGCGCCCGGGCCCTGGTTCCCCCCATTGACGGCATCGACCTTCCCCACGTGGTCAATGCATGGGATGTCCTTGAAAAAAAGGCGCGCGTCGGGAAAAAAGTGATTGTGATCGGCGGCGGTGCCGTGGGTGTGGAAACGGCCCTGTTCCTGTCTGAAAAAGGCACCCTTTCCCCGGATATGGTCAAATTCCTGCTGGTTAACAAGGCGGAACCGGCCGATTCCCTGTTTGACATGGCCACCCGCGGCAGCAAAGAGATCCTGGTGGTCGAGATGATGGATAAAATCGGAAAGGATATCGGCAAATCCACCAAATGGGGGATGATGCAGGACCTCGGACGGTTCGGCGTCCAGACCCTGACCGGTGCAAAAGTGGTCAGGATTACACCCGGCGGACTGGAGATTGAACAGGACGGCAACAACGAGACACTCAAGGCTGATACGGTTGTTTTGGCAGCCGGTTCCGCACCCAACCGGGAACTTGAGGAAACGGTCCGCTCACTGGATATCCCGGTATCAGTCATCGGTGATGCACAGCAGATAGCCACGGCGTTTGATGCCGTGCACAGTGCCTATAAAGCAGGCCTTAGCGTTTAGCGGGCAAATCGTTGGGTAAGATTCAGAACCAGCCCCTTGAATCCGGATATTTTTTTGGCTTCAGATCCGGCCTGAGCACTTTGTACGAGTTCAGGCCGGGCCTGTAAAATCAGGCGGGCTGCCATTTCGGCAGCCTCTCCCGTCAGTGAGGCACAATGTCTGAAGTGTGCCCGCTTGTCCTGCCTGACCTTTTTGGTCAGGACCCTGCAGCACGTGGCGCCGTGGGCTAATTTAAACCGGTTGTGCAGCTCAGCCGCATGCTGACGTAATATTCTGCGCTGCCTGCCGGAACGTTTCTGTCCCAGGATCAGCCCGGTACCGAGTACAGCACCGCTGAGTGCTCCGCACAGACACCCGCTCTCTCCCATGGCCATGGAAAAAGGGGCGGCCATGGCAATCACCTGGTCATGGGACAGCCCGCCGTCAAATGCATGGTTCAGGGTGAACAGGACCGCTTCCGAACACAGGTACCGGCGGCTCTCGTACAGCTTGACAGACCGTTTCTTCAAATCAAGGACCTGTTTTTCAAGCCCGGTATCAACATCATATTGTACAGCAGCTTCAGACATGTCTATTTTTCCTGCCTCTACTCCTCTTTGGCTACTTCATGTTTGGCGCCTTTCCAGGCAAATATGCCGCCGGGATACCGGTAAACGTTCTTGTAACCCAGCTTTTTTGCCCAGAGAGCCCCATTATGGCTGCGGGTACATTTGACAAATCCGCAGTACACAACAATGGTTTTGTCCTTGTCCCCGCCCAAAAGACTGTCATAGTCCTCTTTTGACTTTCCGGCGGTTTCAGCGTTATCCCACTGCATCATGTCGGGTATGGGGAACAGGAACTGCACTGCACCCGGGATATGGTTCTTTTTGTAGCTGGCCTCATATGGCATGGTATCGACAATGACGAGGTTTCTGCCCTCATCGATCCAGGTCTTCAACTCATCGGTCCGGACCACATCATACCCGCCCTTTTGCACTTCCCTGACCAGTTTTACCGCACCGGTCTCTTTTTCCACCTCTTTTACAAATTTGTTGTCCAGAAATGCCATGGCAGGGGAGGAAACCAGTACCCCCAGACTTACACAAAAAACAATCACCATCATCCGCTTCAACTGTTTCATTCTCATTTTTCCTTTCTTTTCCGATTCAGATTCAGACGGTTGAAATAGCCGCCAATGGACTGGAACCTGACCTGCCGGTATCTGCTCCATCCAATGATGAACCCGATGCCTGTCAACATGAAAAGATCCCGTGCAAATGCCTGCCTCAGGCCATGGAATGCTTTGGCTTCGGGATCCTCCGGGCCGAAACATCCACAGTCCACATCCAGTCCCATCCATATGCCGTAACCGAGGATCAGCAGAAACAGCCCCACCAGTCCAAGGATCACAACGTGACTGCCTTTGATATCCAACAGGATACCCAGGCCCGCAATCACTTCAATCACCGGCAATAATACGGCCACTGGCATGAGCAGAATATCCGGGACCAGGCCGTATGCCTCAATCAGTGTGGCAAATACACGGGGCTCCATCAATTTTGTGCTGCCTGCGTACACAAACACCAGCCCCAGAACCCAGCGGGAGACCATACAACTTATGTCCAGTAATTTAGTCATGGCCTCTGGCTACCATTAATCCCGCGGTTTGACCAATTGATAATCCTGATCCCTGCATGGATTCGCATTGGGATTCTCAATCCCATGGATGACATTTCTTTTACAAACCGTTGCGCCTGTCATTTAATTTTGCCGCCCCAGCCAATACATTGCTGACCTTCACAATTTTGACACGGTATTTTGCGGATAAACCAATTATTTTTTTTACCGACCCCATGTTTTCAGTAAGATGTCTTAAAAATTCCACAGGGATTCTCTACTGATTCAGTAGGATTTCAAATAAAAAAAAACTGTTGACAGGCTAAAATCAGGTTGCTAATCAAATAACCTTTCGCTGCGTAAATCGAATATTTTTTTTGGTTAAAATTTATTTTTTGAGCGGTACTCATTGAATAATTTATATTCAATTTCGTAGTCTATTTTTTAAAAAGGTTGTTGTGACAACACTGATTTATTCAAAAGATATGTTAATTTTCGGGTGCGGAAACACATTGTTCGGCAATGATGGATTCGGACCGGAGGTGATCCAGCACCTGGAGGCAAACCACACACTGCCTGAACGCGTGCTGGCCCTGGACGCCGGCACAGGCATCAGGGACTTTGTATTTGACCTGCTGCTGGTTGAAGACCCGCCCAAACTGATGGTTGTGATTGATGCCGTTACCGTTGAGAACAGGGATGTGGGCGAGATCTTCGAAATGGAACTTGCAAAGGTCCCCAAAGAAAAAATGTCTGATTTCTCGCTGCACCAGTCTCCCAGCTCCAACCTCCTGGCCCAGTTGATTGAAAAAGGCACTGAGGTCAAGGTCCTTGCCATGCATACCGACACAATTCCCAATGAGATCAGTCCCGGACTATGTCCTGCTGCCCGGCAAGCCGTTCCCAAAGCTGTCGAGTGGATTATCAATGAAATCAAAAGCCGTAATTGCTTTTAATTTATATGAGAGTTTTAACCAAAAACTATTTTAAACGAGGTGCTTATGATCAACGAACCCATTGGCTCTGTTTTAATGGCCGGAGGAGGTATTGCCGGTATCCAGGCCGCACTGGATCTTGCTGATTCCGGATTCTATGTCTACCTGGTGGAAAAAAGTGCGGGCATTGGCGGGGCCATGTCCCAGCTGGACAAAACGTTTCCCACAAACGACTGCGCCATGTGAATTATTTCACCCAAGTTGGTTGAGTGCGGTCGGCACTTGAACATTGAATTACTGACGCTGTCTGAAATTGAAGCGGTCACCGGTGAACAGGGAAATTTCACGGTAAAAATCAGGAAGAATCCCAGATTTATTGACGAGGACAAATGTATCGCCTGCGGTCTCTGCGCTGAGAAATGCCCCAAAAAGGTTGAGGATGAATACAATACAGGCCTGAGCAAGCGGAAGGCGGCATATATCAAATATGGCCAGACCGTCCCCCTCAAGTATGCCATCGATCCTGTAAACTGTATCTACCAGACCAAAGGCAAATGCGGGGTATGTACCAAAGTCTGCCCCACGGGTGCCATCAACCATGACATGACCGTGGAACATGTTGAGCTGAACGTGGGTTCGGTTATTCTCTCACCCGGGTTCAAGCCTTTCTCTCCTGCAGGGATTGATTACTACGGTTATGATGAGATCCCGGATGTGGTCACCAGCCTGGAATATGAACGGATGCTGTCGGCATCCGGACCGTTTACCGGGCATCTGAAAAAACTGTCCGACGGAAAAGACCCTGAAAAAATTGCATGGATACAGTGTGTGGGCTCGAGAAATACCAACTGCGCCGCCAATGGATACTGTTCCAGCGTCTGCTGCATGTACGCCATTAAACAGGCGGTCATGACCCAGGCCCACCAGCCTGAAGGCCATGGCGAGCAGACCATTTTCTACATGGATATCCGGACACCGGGCAAGGAGTATGAAAGATATTATGAGTCCTCCAAGGACAAGGGGGTCCGGTATGTCAGGGCCCGCCCGCACAGCCTGATCAAAGGCCCTGACGGGGTCGGCGTGACCATGACCTGGGCCGATGATACCGGAAAGACCCATGATGAGTACTTTGATATGGTGGTCCTGTCCATCGGACTTGAATCACCCGAGGACGCCGAAACCCTGGCCCAGGCCGGTGGTTTCAAACTCGACCGGTTCGGGTTTGCCGACACCTCCAGTTTTGATCCGGTTGCCACCAGTCATCCAGGCGTCTATGTCACCGGTGCATTTCACTCTCCCAAGGCGATTCCCCAGTCGGTTGCACTGGCATCCACGGCTGCCGCCCGCGCCAAGGCGGATCTGGCACCGGCCAGAGGAACCCTTGCCATTGAAAAGAAGTTTATTGAAGAGTTTGATATCGAGGGCCAGGAAAAACGAATCGGTGTATTTGTCTGTGCCTGCGGCACCAACATCGCGTCTGTGGTGGATGTCAATGCCGTGGCCGAGTATGCCGCCAGCCTGGAGGGTGTGATCCACGTGGAGAACAACCTGTTTACCTGCTCCACCGATACCCAGGATCTGATCGCCAAAACCATCCTGGACAAAGAACTCAACGCCATTGTCATTGCCGCCTGTACCCCCAGGACCCATGAACCCCTGTTCCAGGAAACCCTCCAGAACAGCGGCCTGAACAAGTACATGGTTGAGATGGCCAATATCCGGAACATGAACTCCTGGGTCCATCCCAATGAGCCGGAAAAGGCTACGGACAAAGCCAAAGCCCAGGTCAGGATGGCTGTGGCCAAGGTGGCCCGCAACTATCCGCTCACTGACATTGAAGTGAACATCACGCCCAGGGCCCTTGTGGTCGGCGCCGGCGCTGCGGGAATGAGTGCGGCACTGAGCCTGGCAGACCAGGGGTATGAAACCGTGCTCATCGAGAAACAGGATCAGCCCGGCGGCATGGCCAATTACCTGGATAAAACCTGGAAAGGGGAAGAGATACAATCCCATCTCAAAGCATTGACCCAAAAAATCTCCAGCCATGAGATGATCCAATTCCATACCAATACCGAATTGACTGCCGTATCCGGTTTTGTGGGCAGTTTTGTCGGCGAACTCACCCAGGGCGAAGATACCCTGGACATCGAGTTCGGCACCTGCGTCATCGCCACCGGTGCCCGTGAGTCAGAACCCGCAGAATACCTCTACAAGAAGGACAACCGGGTCATGACCTCCCTGGAATTCGATCTGTGGGTCAGCCGGGAACCTGATTTTGCCGCTTCGTGCAATTCCATTGCATTCATCCAGTGCGTCGGTTCAAGGGATGATCAAAAGCCATACTGCTCCAGAGTGTGCTGTACCCAGTCCATCAAGAAAGCGGTGGAGGTCAAGACAACCAACCCGGCTGCGGATGTATTCATTTTCTACCGGGATATCCGGACCTATTCAGACAAGGAACTGCTGTTTGAAAAGGCACGGGAACTGGGTGTCATTTTTATCCGCTATGAGCTGGACAGCAAACCTGAAGTGATCACGTCAGGCGACACCCTGACCATCAAGGGGTTTGACCCGATCCTCCAACTCCCGGTTGAACTGGATGTGGATAAACTGGTCCTGGCTTCCGCCATTGTGCCCAATGATGCCAACCCGTTCGTTGAGATGTTCAAGTGTTCGGTCAATTCAGATGGATTTCTCATGGAATCCCATCCCAAGCTTAAACCTGTGGACTCAACGGTTGACGGGGTATTCCTGGCCGGGATGTGCCATTATCCCAAACCGGTGGACGAGGCCATTGCCCAGGGTGAGGCTGCTGCCTCACGGGCCAGTGTGATCCTGTCCAAGAAAACCCTCAAACTCGATGCCATCAAATCCGCCGTCACCCACAACTGTGACGGATGTGCTTTGTGCGTGGATGTCTGCCCCTACAATGCCATTGAACTGGTTATCAATGACCAGGCCGCCACGAAAAACCGGGTCATCAAAACCAACCAGGCCCTGTGTAAAGGGTGCGGTATCTGTGCGGCCACCTGCCCCAAAGAGGGGGTCGTGATCAATGGATTTACCATGAACCAGCTCAAGGCCCAGGTGGATGCCATCCTGGAAACGGTATAAGGCCGCGTGATGAAAAGGAGATATTAATTATGTCAAACTCATTTGAACCGACTATCATTGGTTTTTTATGTAACTGGTGCTCGTATGCCGGCGGTGACCTGGCCGGTGTGTCGCGGCTTGAATACCCTTCGAACATGAAAGCGATCCGGGTGATGTGCTCGGGCATGGTCCATCCGGACCTCATCGTCGATGCCCTGAAAAAAGGGGCGGACGGTGTCATGGTCATGGGCTGACATCTGGGTGAATGTCATTACCAGGATGGTAATCATAAAGCAAATGCCAGATTCGAAATCGTAAAACTGATCCTTGAAGATGCAGGGGTCAACCCGGAACGGGTGGCCATCGAGTGGGTATCGGGTGCTGAAGGTCCCAGATTTGCCGAAAAAGTGGCCGAGTTTACCGACAGGGTCAAAGCACTTGGACCCAATACAAGCAGGGTAAAGGAGGGTGTGTAATGCCGGTAAAAGTTGCTGCGGAATGGCTCAACTCATGTTCGGGATGCGAAATTGCCATTCTCAATCTTGGTGAGACCCTGCTGGATCTGCTTGCAGAACTTGAATTCGTTCACATCCCCGTACTCATGGATCACAAGCACTACGGTCAGCTTGGGGACCAGGAACATATCGATATCCCCAGCGCCACCGTGGGTATCATCTCCGGCGGTATCCGGAATGATGAACACCTTGAAGTGGCCCATGAGATGAGAAAAAAATGTGACGTATTGATCGCGCTGGGGACCTGCGCCACCCATGGCGGTATCCCGGCACTGATCAACTCCTATGACAACCAGGAGCTGTTTGACCGTTACTACTCCACAGAGAGTACGGATCCGGGAGCAGCGGTTCCGACCAACGGGATTTCTCCCCTGCTGGACCGTTGCTATGCACTGGATGAGCAGATCAAAGTGGATATCCACCTGCCCGGCTGCCCGCCCCACCCGGACAATATTGCCCAGGCGGTCCTTGCCCTGCTCAACGGTGACGCGTTTGAGCCTGAAACCAAAAGTGTGTGCGACACCTGCCCGGCCATCCGGAAGGGAAAGGGAAACATCAGCACCATCAAGCGGTTTGTCACCACACCGGAATTCAATCCTGAAGAATCCCTTGACCAGATGCAGTGCCTCCTGGAACAGGGATACCTGTGCAGCGGGCCGGTGACCCGGAGCGGCTGTTCCGGTGCCAATGGAGAGTCCCCGCGCTGTATCGCGGCCCGGGTACCCTGCAAGGGATGTTACGGCCCGGTCAAACAGGATGGGAACCAGCTTTTGGACATGCTCAACGCACTGGCGTCCAATGGGATCGATATCAGCTCCATACCGGACAGGGACAGCCTGCTCAGATTTTCTGGCGCCCACAACCGGTTGGTCTGCCACAAAGGAGGTTTGAAATAACACATGGGAAAAACGATTAATATACAACCCTTATCCCGGATCGAGGGGCATGCCAACATCAAGATTCACCTGGATGACCAGGGGAACGTGGACAAGGCAGTCACCCATTTCAATTCCATCCGGGGGTTTGAGAAATATGTCCAGGGCAAACCTGCCGAAGAGGTGACCCGCATTGTTACCCGCATCTGCGGCATCTGTCCCTGGCACCACCACCTGGCCTCCACCAAAGCCGTGGACGCCTGTTTCGGGGCCGATGTTTCCCCGGCCGGCCATATCCTGCGCGAATGCATGCAGAATATGGCCCAGATCAATGATAAAATCCTGCATTTTTACTTTCTGGCTGCACCGGACTTTGTTATGGGGCCGGATGCGGACTATTCCGTACGGAATGTCATCGGCATTGCCGGTGCCGTGCCCGACCTTGCCAAACAGGTGATCAAGATGCGCCAGCTGGGCCAGATGATGATGGAAAAGTTCGCCGGCAAGGTGATCCATCCCATTGCCGCGGTTCCGGGCGGGTTTTCCAAACCCATGTCCGAAAGTCAGCGCCAGAGCCTGATAAAGGACACCGAGGAGCTGTTCGAGTTTTCCAAGTACACGATCAAATATGCCAAGGAAGTGATCTTTCCCAAATACCTGGATGAGGTCACCACCCTGGGCACCATCACCTCCGGTTTTATCGGAACGGTGGATGAAGACGGATCGTTGAACTTCTATGACGGCAATATCCGGCTGATGAAGCCCGACGGGTCCTATACCGATTTCCACGACTCCCAGTACCTGGATTACATTGGTGAACATGTGACTGATGTATCCTACGGCAAGTACCCCTATGCCAAATCCTGGGACCAGGGATTCTCCATGGACCTGGAAGACCCCAAAGGCATTTACCGCTCCAACTGCCTGGCACGGATCAACGTGTGCGACCAGATCTCCACGCCCCTGGCCCAGGCTGAACTGGAAGAGTTCCGTAACAATTTCGGCCGCCCGGCCCAGCACACCCTGCTCTACCACTGGGCACGCCTCATCGAGCTGGTGTATGCCTGTGAGAAAACCCTGGAGCTTCTCCAGAACCCCGAGATCACCAATCCCCAGACCCGTCTGGACGTGACCCCGTCCGCCGGTCGCGGTGTCGGTCATGTGGAAGCCCCCCGGGGCACCCTGATCCATGACTACACCACGGATGAAAACGGAATGATGGTTTCTGCCAACATGATCGTGGGCACCACCCACAACCTGGCGCCCATCAGCATGAGCGTGGAGCAGTCCGCCAAAATGCTGATCAAGGACGGCCATGTGGACGAGGGAATCCTCAATAGGGTGGAGATGGCGGTCCGCGCCTACGACCCCTGAATTTCCTGCGCCACCCACCGCCTGGACGGCGGTAAGGTTATTGACATCAAAGTCGTTGACTCAAGCGGTCAAGAACT
>QZLA01000005.1 GCA_004796375.1 Desulfobacteraceae bacterium | reverse complement strand
CGCTCCCATGCTTAACAGGTGGTTGGTGGTGATCTGGCAGTCGATCAGATCCCCGTCATATTTGGCCATATGGGACGCCAGGGTAGCCAGGGCGACTTTTGAGGCATTGGATACCCTTGAAAACATGGACTCCCCGAAGAACGATCCGCCCAGGCACACCCCGTAAAGTCCCCCGACCAAGCGGCCGTTTCGCCAGGTTTCAATACTGTGTGCATATCCCTGGTCGTACAATCGGATATAGGCATCTATCATTTCATCCACCAGCCATGTCCCGTCATTGTGGTATCCACGGGGTTCGGCGCAGGCATGAATCACCTCTTCAAACGCCTGATTGATGGTGGTGACAAAGGTCTCTTTTTTCAAGACCTTTTTCAGGCTCCGGGAGATATGCATTTCCCTGGGAAAAATAACCAGTCGGGGGTCAGGGGACCACCAGAGTATGGGTTCTTTTCTTGAGAACCAGGGGAATATGCCGTTCTGGTAGGCCAGCAGCAGTCGTTCACTGCTGAGATCCCCCCCGATGCACAGCAGGCCATCGGAGCGGGCAAACCATGCCGGGGGGAATTCAATTTTTTCTGAGAGTCGAAAAAGCGGCATTCAGCTTCTGAAGTTAAATGACAGCTTCTTATTTCTGAAACCGATGCTGACCTTTCCGCCTTTTTCAAGCTTCCCAAAAAGGATTTCATCGGTCAGCTTGTCTTTGATCTGGGCCTGGATCAACCGGGCCAGGGGCCGGGCACCGAATTTCACATCATAGCCTTTCCGGGCCAGATGGCTGCGGACACTTGCGGAATAGGTCAAAGCGACTTCCTTGGCCTTGAGCATTTCACGCAGTTCTTTCATATTCTTGTCAACGATCAGCTCCATGATATCCTGTGACAGGTGGTTGAACTGAACAATCCCATCCAGACGGTTTCTGAATTCCGGACTGAATGTTCGCTCCACTGCCTTCATCCCTTTTCTGTCCGTATCTGAGGTCTGGGAGCCGAATCCGATCTTGTTGGCATCCATCTCCCTGGCACCGGCATTGGATGTCATGATAATCACCACATTCCTGAAATCAGCCTGTTTGCCGTTATTGTCGGTCAGTGTGGCGTAATCCATGACCTGGAGAAGAATATTGTACAGGTCCATGTGGGCCTTTTCAATTTCGTCCAGCAGGAGGACCGAATGGGGGTGCTTGCGGATACTGTCGGTCAGGATACCGCCCTGGTCAAACCCGACATACCCGGGAGGTGCACCGATGAGCCTGGAGACCGCATGTTTCTCCATGTACTCACTCATATCAAATCGCAGGAACTCAATCCCCATATTGGCGGCCAGCTGCCGGGCCACTTCTGTTTTGCCGACGCCGGTGGGACCGGTGAACAGGAATGAGCCGATGGGCCGCTCCGGTGCCGCCAACCCCGCCCTGGAGCGTTTGATGGCCGTTGTCAGGGTCTGGATGGCATCATCCTGGCCGAATATCACCTTGAACAGCTTTTTATCAAGGGATTCCAGGCTGGATCGATCCGATGCGTTCACACTGGTCACCGGGACCTTGGCGATTTTCGCAATGATCTTTTCCACATCTGTGGGTGTGACTTTCTTCTTCCTGGAAGAGCCTTTGAGTCTTAAATAGGCACCGGTTTCGTCAATCACATCAATGGCCTTGTCCGGCAGGAAACGGTCATTGATATATTTAGACGACAAACGGGCCGCGGCTTCCAGGGTTTCATCCGGGTATTCAAACCCGTGATGATCCTCGTAGTAGGGTCTTAAACCCTGCAATATCAGGGTGGTTTCTTCTACCGTGGGTTCTCCGACTTCGATTTTCTCAAACCGTCTTGAAAATGCCCGATCCTTCTCAAAATGATTCTTGTATTCTTCATAGGTTGTGGTGCCGATACACTTGATTTCACCGGAAGAAAGCGCTGGTTTCAGAATATTGGAGGCATCCATGGACCCGCTGCTGGTGGCACCGGCCCCGACAACGGTATGAATTTCATCCACGATGAGCAGTGCATGCTCCTTTTCCTGGAGCGCATTGATCACATCTTTGAGCCGCTGCTCAAAATCGCCCCGGTATTTGGTCCCTGCCAGCAGAGACCCCATATCCAGGGAGTACAGCTCACAGTTTTTCAACAGATCCGGCACCTCACCCTTAAAGATATTCAGGGCCATGCCCTCTGCGATGGCGGTTTTTCCGACACCGGGATCACCCACAAGAATCGGGTTGTTTTTCCGGCGGCGGCACAGGACCTGCATCACCCGCTCGGTTTCAACGGTCCGGCCGATCAGAGGATCAATTTTCTCATCCTCTGCCCGTTTCAAAAGATCCGTGGTAAACATCTCCAGAGGATCTTTTTTAGGTTTGCGTTTTTCCTTCCTCGGTGCCTGTTTAAACCCTTTATCCGGTATCTCAGGTGTTGTCTTGGTTTTCTCAGGACTGCTGTGAGAAATATATTTTAAAACATCGAGGCGCGTCACCCCTTCAGCTTCAAGGTAGTGCGCCGCATGGGAATCTTTTTCCTGAAAAATCGAGGCCAGTATATCTCCCAGATTCACTTCGCTTTTTTCAGCGGAGCGCGCATGGTTTATGGCTCGCTGAATCATCCTCTGGAACCCGATGGTCTGCTGCAGAACATATTCCTCTTTTGTATCGATTTTCGTCAATTTATTAGAAAAGAAATTTTCCAGCTCATCTTTGATATTATCCGGATTCCCGCCACACTTCTCAATGGTTGCGGCCCCGATTTCATGGTTCAGGATTGCAAAAAGAACATGCTCAACGCATACGTACTCATGCCTCCGTTTCTTTGCTTCCCTCACGGCAAAGCCAAGAGCAGTGCTCAGTTCTTTGCTAATCATACTTACTCCTTCTCCATAGTACTTCTTAAGGGGAATCCCCTGTCACTAGCCGTTTTATGAACTATTTCAACTTTGGTTTCTGCAATTTCACGCGGGTAAATGCCACAAACTTCTTTGCCTCTATTGTGTATATTAAGCATTATTTGAGT
>QZLA01000108.1 GCA_004796375.1 Desulfobacteraceae bacterium | reverse complement strand
CCCTGGTTGACATTAAAATACTGGTCAGAGAGCATCCAGCATATTTTTTCAGGCCAGAATCTGGGAACACTGACAGCCAGTATTTTCCCGGGTTTGAGTATCCTTAAGATCTCATCAATGGCGGTATCGTCATCCGGAATATGCTCCAGCACCTCTGAGCAGACCACGCAGTCAAAGCTGTGGTCTTTAAAGTTCATGGCCGTGATGTCTGAGCAGCAAAGATCCCAGGATTGGCAGGCCAGGTCATCGAGCTGTTCGTGGAACCCCAGTTTCTCACGGGTGGTGATAAGATTGTCATGCCCGAAATCCGCACCCACGCATATGAGACCATCCTGCTGGGCAGATTTGATGGTGTGCCGGCCTTCGCCGCATCCGATATCCAGTATACGGTCCCCCTCTGACAGCTCCAGGCGGTTATACTTTATGGTAATCATGAATCACTTCACGGTAGGCATTGACGGTTTCACGGGCGGTGTTCTCCCAGGTGAACTCACGAAGAACCCGGTCGTAACCCTTTTGGGCCAGATCATCCCGTTTGGCCGGATCATCCAGCAGTTCTTCTATGGCGGCTTCAAGGGCAGGGGCGTCTCCCGGCGGCACCAGCATGGCCGCATCTCCGGCCACTTCGGGCAGGGCACCACCGGTGGTGCAGATAACAGGCACGCGGCAGGCCATGGCCTCACCCACGGGTAGCCCAAATCCTTCATACATGGAAGGAACCACGGCAATGGACGCCCGGGCATATTCTTCCACAAATGTCTGGTGGTCGATGCGTCCGGTGAAACGGATACAGGCGCTAAGATCCAGCGTCTTGATCAGTTTTTCGATCCCACCGCCTTTTTTGGGTGTACCGATCACCACCAGTTTGACCTTGCGCCGCCGGCTCAGAGCCTTGACCGCATGCAGCAGGTGATATAGTCCCTTTAACGGCGTATCTGCCGAGTTGGTAACAATCAGCCGATCCGGATCTTTTTTAATGTGATCCACGGGGTAAAAGAGATCTGTATCGATCCCATTGGGAATGGTCCTGAAACGGTTCTCAGGGATGCGGTATGCTTTGGCAATGTCTGATTTAGAACTTTCAGACACCGTGATGATCTGCGGCAGTTTTCGGGCCACCCGTTTCTGCATGCCGATAAAGGAGTACCACCTGAGGTGTTTGAGCTTCTTGAAATAGGACCGCGTGGATCGGACAGCCAGTTCCCGGTCAACCGTCATGGGATGGTGGATGGTGGCGGTCACCGGCACATGGTTTGAAATGGCGGTAATGCCATGGGACAGGCTCTGGTTGTCATGGATAATATCATAGTGATCATACCGGCCGGCCAGGTATTTTTTTGCCCGCATGCCGAATGTCCAGGGTTCGGGATACCCCATGGTACAGACATCCAGCCATTCGACCAGATTTGGAAAAGACTTGAGTTCAGACAGTTCCGGCGTCCTGAAAAGGTTTTCCGGGTTGTACAGGTCCAGGGTTTCGAGCATGGTCAGCCGGACATGGTGGTTGAGCAACGGGCTTGGGGGGCCTGCAATCACCTCCACCTCATGCCCGAGGTCGCAAAGCGCATGGGACAGGTTGCGGACATACACCCCCTGTCCCCCGGAATGGGGGTTGGAGCGGTAGCTGATAATGCCTATTTTAAGTCGGGAATTAATGGGCTTGCTGTCCAAAACTTCAAATCAAAATCATGGGTTGGTCTATTCTCAACCCCAAACAAAACGACGCAATATACCATAATTATTCGCTAAGTAAAATCCCGCAAACGAAAGATTTTTGACTCAATCCCTGGAAGTTATGAAAAAGGTTAATTGATAAGCCTTTCAGGGAGGCGAGGGCGCATGATTGAGGCCCTTTGTGCAGTTGCTGCAGATACTCATATTCGTTCCATTGGATACGCAGGTGTTCTGGCTGGCAAAGCAGCTGCCGAGCAGGAAAATACCCCAGAGACTGTTATTATAACAGGTGTTCCCCACAACCGTTGATGCCACACCGGTCCCAATACCCCGGGTATTACGGTAGCATGTGTTTCCTGTAATGGTACAGGCATTGCCAGTTTCGATGCCATGGTCGCCGTTTTTATAACAGGTATTCCCTGAGACAGTCGATGCCCCGTCATCCTCAACTGTAATTCCGTGGGTCGTGTTCTCATAGCAGGTATTTCTGGTAACCGTACTGCCATGGTCAGTACGGATGCCGTTG
>QZLA01000391.1 GCA_004796375.1 Desulfobacteraceae bacterium | reverse complement strand
TGTGTCATGGTATCCCTTTTCAATATGGCCAGTATCCGTTTACGGCGGCTTTAAGGCAATCCTGCCTGGATCCGTAAAAGATGTTCTCCTCGCTGAGGCCGGAGGCATCCATGCTGACCGGCACGTCCTGGCGCTGTTTGGATGAGTCCAGCGCCACCGATGCGACGCCTTTGGGGTACCCCCGATTGGAGGGACAGCCGCCGGTCACCAGGTGGGCACCCGCCTTTTCAATCACGGAAGCAATCCCGCTTCTCTGGGCCATGTACAGAAACGGGCCGGTGGTCCAGATATCGACCCAGGTATCTTTATGGACCGTTTTACCCTCAAAGTACAGGGCAATCTGTCGAAGCTCTTCAATGTGCAGGTGGGGACAGCCGATGGTGACATAATCAATCCGCGGTTTCTGCCCCGAACCACAGGAACGGCACAGGCGCGCCCTGGCATCCTCCATATCATCGAGGGTCAGCGTGAGGGTGTCATATCCCTGCTTGCCCTGAAATGCGGTCATAAGATCAGGGGCTTCAGGCGTCAATCCGACCAAGTGACACATCTCCGTACCGGAAGAGCAGGCCAGGGAGGCAAAAAAGGTCTTGAGCAGAATGGCATTGGGCCGGCCAAACTGCCCTGTGAACACCGGGATGCTGTGAGGCGGCAGTTTGCCGCCCAGGGCATATCCCAAAAGATCCCAGTCCTCCAGGGTACGGGGCGCTGTCGTGATCCTGATCTCTACCGTGCCGGCCCGGTTCTCTTTCACATGCATGCCGGATTTCGGGGTTCTGCCGCACACGGCTGCGCAGAAGCTGGCCTCGATGCCGTCACCGTTTCCCTGTGCCCCCCACATGGCGTTCATGAACAGGACCGCACTGGACTCGCAGCTCACAAAATGCTCTCCCATAACCGGAACAAAGCCGGTGAGGTAAGGAATGCAATTGCCGCTCAGTATGACACCGGCCCTTGCAAACCGCTCAAGACTGACGCGGTTTTTCTCCTTTTGATCCGGTGTCATGAACATTTTATCAGGGACTTCGGTACAATCCGGTTCTACACCGGAATAGCAGATACATCCGGGCGCCATCTGCTCCAGTTTGCTGGTTTCGTTGGAACACAGGGCCATCCTGGAAAATATTTCATCAAAATCCGAGGTAGACGCCACCTCCAGATAGTCATGATGGCCGCAGAACAGGTCGGCCCAGGTGACTGAACAAAGTTCCTCTGCCCCGATGATCTCTCCGTAGCGGACCATCAGCTCCATGGCCTTTTGGGCTGTTTTTCCCAGTCTACCATCCAGAATGCGCTGATCGCTATCTGAGAGGTACATGCGTAATTAAATGCCTCACAATACCGAACTACGCGGTATCAAGCTTTTTTTTATTGACATAGTCGATCAGCGCCTGTTCCACATCACTGTCTATCCAGGGTTTCTGATAGGCGCTCAGCCGCTCTTCCAGTGCTTTTGAGGCCACCTGATCTGCTGACAGTGCACCTCCGGTGGCCCACTTTGATATATCCTTACGGTTAAACAACTTTGGAGAAGTTAAGGTCCTGAACTGCTGGAATGTCGTCGGGTGGGTCAGGTACTGTCCGCCGATGCCCACCTGTACAATATTTTCAACCATCATGGTTTCCTTGCTGATGTTTATGGGGGTCGTCATGTATCGAATCAGGCGGCACACCTCCTCATCCAGCAACCACTTTTCAAAACTCATTGATATAAAAGATCCCATCTGACCGCAGGCATGATATATAAAATTCGCACCGTTTCTGACCACAGTACTTAACATCAGAGAACCTTCAGAAAGCGCCTGGGCGTCCGGGAGATGGGCATCTGTCAGGCTGCCTCCGGCTCGACAGGGAATATTGTAGAAGCGTGCCAATTGAATGGCCGCTGATGCAATTTTAACCGCTTCGGCAGACCCCACTGCCGACACCATGGTCTTCATGTCCATGGGTGCAGTGGCCGTACCATATAGAACCGGTGTGCCCGGGTTCACCAGCTGGGTCAGCACAATTCCGGCAAGAACTTCTGCATTGAGCAATGCCAAAAGAGACGGCAGTGAAATCGGACCGCTGGCGCCGGCCAGGATCATATTGGTAATAACGATCGGCTGACCATGCAGGGCCATCTCAACAATCACCTCCCCCTGTTCTTTGGAAAACTGTAGAGGAGACATGGCATTCACCACTGACACCATAACCGGGAAATCTTTGATTTTCTCTTTACCGTCAAAAATAATACCAGCCATTTCAATGGTATCTAGCGCCGCCTCTTTGAATCCGCAGGCACCGAAAATGGGTTTATCGCAGAGCGTCATGTAGCTGCAAAGCATATCCAGGTGAGCGGTAGAAACCGGGATATCGTTGGGTTGAACCATGAGGTATCCCCCCATATCCAACTGGTCCGATGTCTGTAGGAGCCTGCAGCACGTATCAAAATCTTTAAAGGTCGCCGGGCGAACGCTTCCCGTCAGGTCCGCCACTTGAGGAGCACCACCGGTCGGTAAAAAAACATAGTGCTCGTTGCCAATCTTCACATTCCGATCCGGGTTCCTTGAATGAACCGTGAATTCAGGCCTCACACTCTGAAGGGCCGCCATCACATGGGGCTCGTCCAGATACACCCGGGTGCCATCGGTTGGGAATCCATTTTTTTTGAAAATATTGGCAATCCCCAGATCATTAAAATTGATACCGGTCATGGACAGTATTTCCATGGAGGTATCATGTATCAGGGAAAGGTCACTGACCGTAAATGTCTGCATTCTGTCAATCATTTATCTTCCTTTCAAACTATGAAATATTCTGCAGACGTCCGGGAACCGAACCAGAGGACGGCCCTGACATGTTATAAACGTGTGCGAATAATTCTTAAGGAGTTTTAGAATAAAAGTCAATTACAAAAGAAACAGCAATATTCATTTATTTGCCCAAGCCTGTCAAATTCATGACGGTTTGATAGGTTTTGTTTCAATCCCCTTGACATACAAGAATCCAGATGCCATTAAGCAGGAAAGCATTTAAAACTTATAACAGGAGCATGCGGCATGTGCGGTATTGTTGTGTATTACGGGGATGCTGAAAATCCACTGGCAAGAGTATTGAGCGGCATGTGGGCGATCATTTACAGAGCCCCTGACAGCACAGGTGTCGGGCTTGTAGGTAGTGAGATTGAACCCCTGAAAATACGCCGCGAACTGGGTTCGGTTTACAATCTGGTGGATCGCCTGGTTGACACCCCGGTCTTTGACGACACGGAACTCAGGGTGGTATCCATCCTGGATGACGGCAGTCCAGAACTTATAGACTTTATCCGGGACAATCAGAATAAACTACTGGCCTTTGAAGGATTTAACATCCAAGCCCCCATTTCCAAAGGTGATGACAGTTCTCCATATCTAAACTGGGAAACACTGATCGATTCCCGGCATATCCTTGAAATGGAACCCGGAACGCCGGGGGCCCCTGACCTTCAGGAGCATATCAGAATTGACTCGGCCAACTCGTTCCGGTCTGCCATCAAGCGCATGACCTTTAATTTTGATTTACCTCTGGTTGTTGTAGAAAAACTGTTTGAAAAAGCGCTGGAACAGCAGATTCAAATCCACATTCAGGATTCGGTACTACCGGTTTCAAGTATTGAACTGCTTCAAGAATTTAGACAGCTATTTGACAGTTACGCCCATGATGAAATCCCGTCACAACCCCGTCGCAAGAGCTCCCAGGTTGATCTAAAAAATCCATACGCTCGGAAATATCTCTGGAAATGCCTCAAATCGCTGGTGCTGATCGTTCCATCCGACTTTACAAAAGACGGTGTGGCAAACCTCTTCCGGAGAATAGACAGTGCTGTTCTTGCGGGTGAACCCCGCACACAAACTTTTGACGACATGATTCAGGTGATATTTGAAAATTTCTGGTGTTTGAATAAAAACACACCGCCGGTCGGCTGGCGAACTCTCTATCGGACTGAACGGTTATATAATGTTTACGGACTTGCTGCGGCTTCTGTTCTGGCCTTCTTTCAAACCACCGTGTACATGAAGACCATGATTGAAAATGCTTCGGAAAACGGTCTTCCACCCGGTCATATTCCGGGCAGGACACATCCCTGTCTTCTAAAGTTCATGGCAATGCCTGTTATTGCCCAAGGCCGATGGGCGATCCAGTCATCCATCTCTGTGAGAAATGCGCACCCCTTCCTGGATGAGAATAAAATCAGAGCCGTGGTTCTGAATGGGCAATTTCACTCCCAAACCGAGTCCAGAGTTAAAGAATATCTCATTCAGGTGGCGGGCATCAGGCCCCGAAGCGATAATTCCACCGAACTTTTTTCTCTGTTGTGGGGCTACTATTTCGATACCGCATACATGGCCAGCCAACGGTACGAAACTATCGAAAGGCAACACCGGCTTGATCTTGAAGACATTTCTATCTGCAGTCAATCCATTGACTGGAGTATATTCAAATCTCTGAAAAACAAAACCAAACATGACATTGATGAGATGTCTTTTATCCGGGCCATGGAAGTGATGCTGATGTCCGGCGGACAGTTTGCTGTATCCGGTATCAGTCTGATATCAAAGGACCGTATACTCCTGGGTGTGCATAAGCGGCCGGTCTACATTGTCAGACGTCTCGATACTGCTGATTTCATGATCGTATCCGACATCAATGCGGCCATCGGCTTGTTTCCCCAGTCCCTGGCCCAATCCGCAAGTATTAAGCTCAGAAAGCTGTTGACCGAGTATTCCAAAAAATCAGTTATTGTCGAACCGGCCGTGTTCAGCGGTCAAACCGAAAGTGAAAATGAGTGGTTCCGCCAGGCTAAGATGGATATTCTAAAGCCATTCCAGGTAGAAATCTATGCCCTCGATCAGGAGCGGATCTTTGCCACAGTACAAACCGTTACTGCAGGACAATCCGTGTTGCGAACACTTGAAATCAAGGATTTTTCCGGCGAAATCCGTACAGATATCCATCCTGAAGTCACGTATCTGACCCCCCTGACTTTTTATAAAGACTTTGGAAAAACATTTTATGAAGAACATCTGCTTGAGACCCCCGGGTTGATGCAAGAGCTTATCAGCCGTTATACTGACCCGGCCACTGGTTTGCCGGTCTTTGACATCCGTACCCGCCTTTTAACCCGCAGATTCGGGAACAGGCTGGCTTCGCTGAACCGGATGATCCTGGTCAGTACCGGATTCAGTTATGAGCTTTCCAACATTGTTGAGAAAAATATGGAACGGTTTTTTCCTGATATTAATATCATGGTCACCTCACCCCTGGACATGGATCATGTTGAATCATCCATCAATCCTGACCGGGACCTGGTTGTGATGGTTTCCTGGTCCGGGACCACTTCAGATATGATTGATTTTGCTTCCCATCTCATTTCCCGCAACATTCTTATGGTCGGCATCACAGAGAAGCCGTTCTCAGATATGGGCCTTGTCCTGAAAAAAAGCGTGGGTGTCATACCGGTCTTCAGTGGTGAGGAGGCCACTGTTGTCCCACTCAAGAGCGCGATCTGCATGCTGCTGGTTCTTGACCTTTTCTGTCTTTATATTCTCAATGCGACCCGAAACTCGAATAAAACCATCGTCAAGCTGATCAAAGAGCTTTCAATGATTCCTCAGAAATTGTCAGATATGCTTACCGATGACCATATCCTTGAATTCTGCCGGGAAACCGCAAGCCAGACCATGAAATCCAACCGGCATTATATCATCGACTCCCTGCATTATACCGGATCCGGCAAGCTGGGGGTTCTAAACCTGGAGCTCAACGCATGGACTTCCATGGGTACGGCCATTGATTACTCTGAGCAGGATGCCTTTGTGAATACACCGGTTGATCCGAGCAGTTTTGTTATGGTCAATGCCACATGCCGGGAGCAGCTAAAGGATGCGGTCACCTTTATCCAGAAACTCAAAGAAGCCGGCCGGGCATTTTTTGCGGTAACATATAAAAACAAAGAACGAAAAGAGATTCAAGCCTCTGCCAGGCAGACGGCCCTTTTGCCAAAGGTTCAGGATTATTTTCAGCCGTTCATCGACCTCCCCTTCATGTTCCTGTTCGGGTTTTATCTGGGACTGGCCAACGGAAGAATCTCCGGTCAGATGCCCCGCAATCTGGCCAAGTCTGTCACTGCCGGAAGGGCCAAGGATAGTGCGGCCCGTCAAGCCAGCGATTTGGTCAAGGATTTAAAAGAAAAAAACAGGTGTGTTCCCACGCTTCCAGCAAAACTCACTTCTTTGAACACCCCCTTGTCATGGGTCGAGGAATCCACATCCACCATTGAAACTACGTTTTATAAAGACCTAGTCAGGTTGAGTGCTTTGTTTCATGAAACCGACACATTTTCAGCGATTTTTAAATCCTTTGATCATGAAAAGATTCAAGCATTAGCCGAACATATATTCAAATACCTTGCTGATGACGGTATGATTGTTTTTGTACCGCTGGACAAACATGCAGAATCCGGATGCAGGAATTTCATCCGCATCTGGAGCTTGCTGTTCAGCCTGCCGTTGCTGGTTGAGTATCCTGAAAAATTCAAGGGAGGGCAGACCACTGACCGGCTGGTTGTTGCAGTGGCCTCGCAGCCGGCAGCCCCTGAGCTGGTTGCCCAGATTACCGCCGATTCACCCAGCCATGCATTGATCTGGCTCGGACCGGAATACAACAAGGGGATTACCCGGCCGTTTGAACAGTCATTTGGTGCCTACTATATAAAAGACACCTTGCTTCACTGTCCAAATGAGCTGATCTACATGGCACTATGCCAGTTCTTTGCAGCTATTTTATCCAAACATAACCCGGAACACGCCAGCGCCCTGACGGATCAGTTTAAACTGTTTCTGCCGGCGGTCATCTCGATCCTTAACGATCAAACCCTGAAACGGTCTCTTAAATTGGCCATGGATGAGAATTACCTCTACAAAAAGACACTGTTCATTACCAGTTTCAAAGGCAACAGCATTGCCTGGGAATACAAGTTCAAACCCCATATCCGCAGGAGTCTTGAAAGTGAGACCTTTGGCACCAGCACCTACTCCCGACTGGTACTGGTCGATCCGGAATACCCGTCCAAATATATCCGCCTCAGACCCAGATCACAGATGGCAGTTGACTATGATCAGGAAATGCTATTGCAGCTTGAGAAGCGTTACCTGGGGGGCATTTCGATTGACGATTTTCTGGATCAGTATGCCCTGCCGCTGGAACCGGATACGGTCATGCCCTTTTTAATTGACGAACACTGGTTTCTGCCGGCCCTGCATCCGGAATATGATACAGACAAGGACTGTCTTGTCATTATTGATGCAACCAGCGAAACCCACTTTGATGCCGCGCTTGATGAACTGGCGACATTTGCCAGCCGATATGCCAGACTGATTGTGATCACCCAGAATGCATTCGCTCATGATGGCCGGTTGTCTGCCCTGAAAAAATATCCTGTCAGCCACTTGGTTCTTCTCCCGGGTCTGCCTGGAAAAGCGGGGCAATCAACGGCCTGGTCTGATTTTGTTCTACCGGTGATAATGAATATTATCGGCTCTGCCATTAAATTCATGGACGATCAAACCACTGACCGATCCAATTGCTGATCAACTTGCAGGCACTTCGGCTGCTTTGGGCTCAGGATCATTTTTCGGGTCCGCCACCTCGTGGGCGTCAAGGATCTGTCTGACCTTTTCATTGCACCGGGCATGCAGATCCTTTTGTCCGTTTTTCTCCCAGAGTTCAAATCTGGATCGATCCATTAATTCCGGGAGAAAGTGAGCCTGCTTAAAATGGGTAAACGTGTGGGGATCACCAAGAAAAATAGCATTATCCGGTCCCTTTGTCACCCGGTCAATCACATCCAGAGCCAGCGTCTGATCGTTGACTGAAATTCCGCCTAAAAAATAACGGCCCATACCCACCAGTTCATCACACATGGCCACCATTTCCAATGATGAGGTGTGCCCGGATTCAATATATCCGACATCGTGAATCACATTGCATCGTGACAGCATGGCCGTAATAACAGACAGCATGGCTTCTGCCCCGGCCTGGGCGTCCAGGGTTTTGGCATCGGTTGAGCCGGCAAAGGACCAGATCGGGATATTATAAAGTTCATCCCGCATATCGGCAAATGCCGCCTGGGTCAAGCTCCATTCCGTGCATCCGTATGACACTACGGTATATTTCATATCCAGAACACTGACATTGGGGGCAAACAAAAACGGGGCCCCTTTATTGACCAGTTGATGAATGACCAGGCCCACAAAATTTTCAGCAATACCCTGGGCCATTGAACCGGCCAGTGTGACCGGACCGCCTCCGCCGGCATTGCACCCGGACGGCAGGCAGATCGGTATCTCTTTTTCTGAACAGAATACCAGTTTCTCCATGACGTTTTCAGGAAAAAACAAGGGGCTGATCGCTTCTGAATAGTTGAACAGAAACGGTTTTTCCCTCAGCTGCTGTTCACCACCGGCAACAGAACAGGCGATATCATAAATCGATTGGATATCCTGTCCGTTGTCAGCAATAAAACAGATCGGCTTATTGCTGTTATTCACCATCTGCTGAAATACCTGGATATAGATATCTTCAATATCCGCATCTTCCGGATTTCCCATGGACATGGAAAAATCCATATTGGGCAGGGCATCCACCAATCTTGCGAAATTACCTGTATCCTCAAGGTTGGTCCGCCGTCGCTGCCCGGTTTCCGGGTCAATCGTAAATATGGTATCCGATCCGGTGCCGAAAAACAGGTTTTCTCCGGCCAGGGGCATGGACAACTCACCATGCTGATCATAAAGATTGATCTGCTTGGGCGCAGAAATAATGGCATCCTCCACCAGATGAGCCGGCATGATTACCCGGTTGTCCTGATTCAACTCGCACCCGGCATCGAGGAGCATTTCCAGCACACCGTCATGTGCCATGACAAACCCCGTGGTGTTCAGGATATCAATGGCTGCATCATGGATCGCCTGGGCCTGCTTACGGTTCATTACTTTCAAACGGGGATTGAACGTGGGTATATTGTGATTGCGCTCCATGGTTATTCCTCTTGAAATGGATCTTATTGATATTCTTTGATCATTGTTTCCGAAATAGACTTCTGCTTTTTTCCAACCAAGGCGTAGTAGGTCAGCGGGGTACCATCCAGGCACAACCGGTGCTGATACTTTTCTTTTTCCATCACCTGCATCACGCCGTTGTCCACCATCTGGTCGATCAATCCTGAGAACCCTGAAGGATGGCGGCTTTGAAGAAACTCATCCTTGATATTAAATGCCACCCACCCCTTGTCATCGATCAAGTTGTAGCTTCTGGCAAACGCTTCTGCCGGAATGTCGTCAAATCCAAGGGCGGCAACGATGGAAAGGCAGTTTGGGTTTTTCCTGCAGATTTGCTTTTCAACGGTTTCTGGCAGTTGGGTCAGATCTTCTATAAAATATTCGTCATAGATGCCTGGGCGGTCTCTATGGGCCGCCTCTGCCGCCTCCTCAATAATATCTACGCCCAGAACCGAATCCACCCCGATTTTCGACAGTTCTTCGCCCACCATGCCATTGCCGGCCCCCACATCCAGGGCGACCAATTCCCCGGGATCTGTATCGGTCTTTTCCAAAGCCGTTTCCAGCAGCCCGCAGACAAAGGACGGGGACTGGCACTCAAGGGTGTCATAGAAAAGGTTTTCATACAGTCCGGGGACCTTATAGATCTCCGGATAGTCGTGGGTCACAATCTCTTTGGTCTTCCCTTTATAAGTGACGATGATTTTTTCCTTTCCCTGATCTGCCTTGTTTACTGGGGGCAGGATAAATGAAAACGCGTCTTCGGACATGATCTTTCTCCTTTGATTGGAATGACATGACTGACCGGCCTTTCGCGGCTATCTTGGTGCAGACCGACCCGTGGATTAGTAATCATAAACATATTAGCTTTCTGTTAAAATCATGTTAACAGAACATTTATGTGTTAAAATATTTTCAGTTCAAAATATTTTAACACATAAATACCACACAGAAACAGATTGTCAAGCCCTCCCCCAAAAAGAGGGTTGAAACACATTCCTGCAAGGGGGCTGTTATGGTGTCTTCAGCCCGTGAGTGAAAAACTCAAAAAATAATTTAAGGATGCATCACATGCTTTGGCGGGATGGCACCGTCGCCTTCAGGATTCACCTTACCCAGCATGTCAACCAGCAGCTCAAGTCCCCAGAGAATCATGGATACATCTTCGGTAGACATCTTCTCCAGTTTTTCAATAAACTGATGGTGGATGGGGGTGGGTGCATGTTCCAGAAATTGAAGGCCGGTTTGGGTAATCTCAACATGAACCTTTCTACGGTCCTTGCTGATTCTGACCCGATGAACCAGCTGGCGGCTTTCCAGTCGGTCGATAATACCTGTGACCGTACTGTTATTGATAAACACGATTTTGGTCAATGCACCAATGGCAATGGGACCGTGATTGGCGACCTCTTTGAGACAGATCAGCTGGGGCAGCGTGATCTTGTACTTTTCCTGGAGATGTTTTGAATGCTTTGACATTTCCTGGATGATCTGCCTTAACCGCATCATAATCTGCATACTGATATTTTCTTCCATGGCCTGTTCTCAATTATTCCGTTTAGAGGTCTGTTCCCATTTTTTCTGGGAGTATACCCGGAAAACCGGTCATGTGGCAAGCCCAATCAGAACAGGGAAATGTTTTGCGGTTGAATTCGTATTGACTTTTTGAACGGTTTCGCTTAATTTGTCATCGCAATTTTACAAACCGGTCCTATCCGGATTTACCCATAGTAAACAACCGGTACTTTCAAATGTCACAGGAACTGCTCATGAATCCTATACTGAAGCCGTTCAAAGCCCTCTATGCGGCCATGTTTATTCTTTCTGCGAGCCTTGGACTTCTGGCGACTTTTTTGAGCCTTCGGCTAAAATTTGAAGGATGCTCCACGCTGACCACGGGAATGATACTCACATCCTATTTCATAGGGTGTGTTTTTGGATCACTTTACAGTAACCGGCTGATTAAAACAGTTGGGCATATCCGTTCGTTTGCCGCCTTTGCAGCATTGTTCACGGCCATGATCATGCTTCACGGATGTTTTTTTTCCGCACCAGCCTGGGCTATTTTCAGATTCCTGTCCGGTATTGCCGCCATGGGCCTGTTTACGGTTATTGAAAGCTGGCTCAATGAGTGTACCCAGCCCCAGAGCCGGGGTAAGGTTTTCTCTTTCTATATGATCATGTGCTACATGGGTGCCGGCACGGGACAGCAACTTCTGATTTTGGGTGATATCACGGAGCAGACGTTGTTTTTCGTGGTAGGCTTCCTGCTGGTATGCTGCATCATCCCGGTATCCTTGACCCGCTCGATCAATCCCGAAATCCCGAAGATCAAACCCAAAGCGTTCAAAAATATCATTGCAATGGCCCCCATGGGCCTGACCGGAGCGCTCACGGCCGGCCTGCTCATCAGTTCGTTTTATACCATGGGCCCCATATTCTGTCACAATATCGGCTTGAGTGTTCCGCAGGTTTCGCTTTTCATGACATTGACCGTCTTGGGGGGATTGATTATACAGTGGCCCATCGGCCTTTTATCTGACCGGTTTGACCGTTCCATTGTCATCCCGGTCATCTGTGTATTGTTTTCCATCATCAGCCTGCTGGTGATCTGGTCATCCAAAGGACCTTTTACCGTGTTGCTGGCGACTACCGGAATATTTGGGGGATTTTTGTTCTGCATCTACCCGGTTTCAGTTGCCCGGGCCCATGACCTGTTCGACCCATCAGATTCAGTAAACGTTTCTTCAGCCCTGCTGTTTTTTTATGGTATCGGGTCCATTGGCGGCCCATTGACCTCCTCGATGATTATGGAACTGTCCACCAACCCTTTGTGGCTCTACCTGTTCTTTGCTTCAACCGGCCTTATCTCTGCGTTGGTTTCCATTATTCTGCGGCAAAAGGAGATTGCGCCGATCGTGCCGGTCGAGGAGCAGTCGGAATTCATGCTGATGAATCAACACACCGGGCAGGTGGTCATGCAGATTGACCCGAGAACCGAGCCGGAGTAAAACGCTCTACTCATTTGGCTGTTTATTCTGCCATTTTTGAAAGCTCTTTGTGGCCGCTCTCCCTCAGTGATTTCAACCGCTCGATCACACGGTCTGACAATGGATCAATTTTGTGGGTGGCCAGAATATCAGACAGTCGTTCCTGAATTCGATCTTCCATATTCTTTGCGCCTCTGGCTTCCCACTTTTCATAGGGCTCGCGGGTCAGCAACTTTGACTGTCCGACCGCTGTCCGGCAGTGGGCGAATGTATGCGCATGTGTCAAAAAATGACCTGCCGGTCCCACATCCGCAATCACCTGCCTGGCAAGGGTCTCTTGATCCACCCGAATCCCTTCCATGAACCGCCTGGTCATGCCGATGGCTTCATTTCCCAGGACCAGCTGGGCTGGAGAGCAGACCATTCCCTGGTCCATATATCCGACATCATGAATCAGATTCAACCCGGCCAGGGCCTGGGTCACGATGGAAAACCCGGATTCCAGACCGGCCTGGGCATCGAGCACTTTGGAATCCGTACACCCGGCATATCCCCAGGTGGGCAGTCCGAAACTCTGCGCCACCTCAGCCTGCGCCGATATCCCGAGACTCATCTCCGGATATCCCACCCCGAAAATCCCGGTGGTCAGGCTTAAAATCTGAACATTTCCGGAGAGGCAGACCGGACAGCCGGGCTGTCTGAGCTGTGCCAGGACCATGCACATGAGGGATTCGGCCGTGATCAGGGCGATCACACCGGCCATGGTGCAGGGGCCTGTGGCACCTAGCTGAACCGCCGGGCCGGGCACTTGGGGAATGAAATAATCAGCGGCGGCAAAAATCCGGTCCACGGTTTCCTCGGGCTGCAGCAGCGGGGATATGGGTTCGGGGTACAACGCAATGAATGGTTTCTGTCGCAATTGATCCAAACCACCGGCTACTTCAGCCGCCATTTCAATCACCAGTTCAGTTCCCCGCCCGGAATACCCTATGAACACAATGGGCTTCTTTGTATGGGTGACCACGGCTTCAAACTCATACACATCGGCGGCCGTGGGCGGCACATCCTGGCTGGACCCCATGGGCATCACCCAGTCGATGTGCTCGCAGGCATCTGCGACCAGTGCACCGATCTCGATATCCTTCACCCGTGTGGGATGAATTTCACCGGTCACCGCATCCTTGGTCCGCGGGCTGGCCGTAGATGTTCCATAGTAGCTTTTTCTTCCCTCTACCTCCAGTGCTCTTTTGCCGGAACGGTCGAACAGGGTGAATCCTTTGGGTGTTGTGGCCAGACATTGGGTTACAATATGTTCCGGAACCTTGACAATCTCTCCTTCCACGATGGCCCCGGCCTTCTTGAGCATGTCCCGTGCGCCTTTATGCAGAACCTTGAAGCCAACGGTGAACATGATATCAAATGCCGCCCGCTTGATTTCCCAGATCTGGTCCTGGTTGAGAATGCGAAGATACGGAATGGTTTCCCGATTTGATCCGGAATTGATCATCTTGCCCTCCTTATGGTCTTCTCTCCTACCTGTTCTTATCCAGCCATCCTCGGATCATTGCGTTCTATGGCCAAGTCATGCAGCTGTCCGGCAGGGATGTGGCACATGATCCGGTGGCCGTTGCCCAATCTCTGGAACGTCGGCATGGTTTCTTCACAGATCCGACCGTTGTCCGGCAGAACGTTTTTTCTCGGGCACCGGGTATGAAAGTAGCACCCAGACGGCTGATCCATGGCAGAGGGCACATCACCGGACAGCCCGATGGCATGGCGCTTGGCCTTAGGATCCGGGATGGGCACGGCCGAAAGCAACGCTTCGGTATAGGGATGGTAGGGCGGCGGGTAGATCGATTCAACCGGGCCGAACTCCACGATCTGGCCCAGGTACATCACGGCGATAAAGTCAGAGATAAACCGGACCACGCTAAGGTCATGGGCAATGAAGATCATGGTGGAACCCAGCTCCTCCTTGATCTCGTTGATCAGGTTGAGCACAGCCGCAGCCACCGATACGTCCAGGGCCGATACCGGTTCGTCACAGATCACCATGGAGGGCCTGCTAGCCAACGCTCTTGCGATCCCGACCCTTTGCTTTTCGCCACCGGACAGCTGCCGGGGGTAGCGTTCATAGTAATAGGCGGCCAGTTTTACCGAGCGCAAAAGGCGCTCCACCTCTTGTCTTTCTTCTCCTTTGGTTACGGTCCGGAACTTGTGGATGGGCCGCTCGATCTGCTTGCCAATGCAGTAGGAGGGGTTGAGCACCGAGTCCGGGTTCTGGAACACCATCTGCAGTTCTCGGATCAAAGACAGGTCTCTTTTCTTCACCGCCATATCAATATCGATACCCATGAGCCGGGCTTGGCCGTCATGAAATTCTTCCAATCCGATAATCCCCTTGACCAGGGTGGACTTGCCGCAGCCCGATTCGCCGACAACCCCCACGGTAGATCCCTTGGGCACCCTGAGAGACACGTCATCCACGGCCTTGACATATCTTTTCTCACCCATGCCGAACATCTGTTTGAGCGACCGGGTCTGCTGCTTGTAGTATACCTTGGCGTTCTTCACCCGCAACAGGGTCTCGGCATCATCGGTGTCGTCATCATCGGTTATGGTGTGGATCAACTGGCTTCTTCGCCCCTTGGCATAATCATCATACGGCACTTTCAACGTCTCTTTTCCCAAAAAGCACCGGGACTGGTGATCCTCGGAGATATCCACCAGCTGGGGGTGTTGGGTCAGGCAGTGGGCCACCAGGTTTTTGTCACTCAGGCCCTCGCCTTTTTCACGCCAGTCACACCGGGGCG
>QZLA01000358.1 GCA_004796375.1 Desulfobacteraceae bacterium | reverse complement strand
GCCATTGTGCCGGATATCCCCCCGGAAGAGGGAAGCGATTACATCGGAGCCCTTTGTTCAAGGGATCTGTGCCCGGTATATCTGTTCTCCCCCCAGACCAGCGACGAACGGATGCGGTACATTTCAGGGTTCAGCAAAGGGTTTATCTACTGCGTGGCCCGGAAAGGGGTCACAGGTAAGGAGACACAATTCACCAGGGAACTGGATGACTACCTGGCCCGGTGCCGGGCTGCCACCCTGCTGCCCCTGGCTGTAGGGTTCGGGGTCAAGGACCGTGAGGATGTGGAGTATCTCAAAGGGAAAGCAGATATTGCCGTAATCGGTTCCCAGACCATCCGGGTGGTGGATGAAAAGGGCCCGGGCGCCTGCGGCCGGTTTATTAGAACCCTTATTTAAAAAGAATTAATCTCTTCATTTTTTTTTGAACCTTTTTTGGTTGTGCGGTGACCAAGAAGAAAAAGCACAACAATAGATTCAAAACACAAATAATATGAGGAGATTAAAAATGAAACAGTCCATCACCAAACTCATCAAAACCGTCGGAATCGTCAGTGTATCTTTCATGATTTTTGTAGCCATGGCCCAGGCTGCCAGCGTCAGGATGGCCGATACCAGCAAAAAGCGGCTGGCTCCCCACAAGATTCAAAAGAACCTGAATCTTCGCCGAATCGGCACTGCGGGTATTGATCCGGCCGTGATCAACCTTCAGGTGGCCAAATCACCAAGCGGCAGATTGACCGTCACCGCTACCGTTAAAAACATCGGAACCCAGAACTTTGTATCCCGTGCCAACCAGGCTGCTGTGGTTCTCCAGGTGTACAACCCCAGGCTCACCGGCCCTTCTGCATACGAGACCATCGCCAGGCGCGGTTTTACTCACCTGTCTGCCTCCGGAACCCTGGTGGTGACCGGGAGCCACCAGCTTGACGGGTTTGTGGAATGGTCAGATCCCTCCCTGGACTTTGGCGAGTGCCAATACAATAAAGAGGTGATTGCCATGATCACATACGATCCGGATATCACCATGGACGGCAACGAGCAGAATGATGACGCCCGCAACAACAACAATATGAAAAAACAGAACGTCAACTACATCGTGGAGTGCCCCTGGTAAACCACAACCTCACCGAGAGCATCAATCGGGTCACAGGCGGGCAACCTGTGACCCGGATTATTTATTGAATCAGAACAACAGCCTCCTTGAAAAGCAAAACGGCCAGGATACACAGTGCCACTCCCAGGGCACGCATGATGGCTTTATAAACGTTGCCGGATAAAAAGGATCTGGAGCGGCCGGTGATAACAGCCAGTATGACTTTAGAGGCCACCAGGAAAAAATAGAAGCTGATGAAAAATCCTAAAAAGGCAAAGAGGCTGTGATGCATTGCCTTGGAACTGGTCGGGCCGCCGATGCTGATCCAGAACAGGTAGGGGTGGGGACTGAGAACATTGACCAGTATCCCTTTGAACAAAGCATTGGATCGTTTGCCGGAGAGTTCAATCGTATCATTGCCCGCCTTCATCGATCCGATGCCCATGTATATCAATACACAACCGCCCACAAAGGAGATGGCGGCAAGCACCCCGTTGAGGTGAGAGAGCCTGGACAGGATGAACAAGGTGATCAGGATGATGGGCAGATCGGTAATGAACGGCGCAATGGCCACCTTGATACCGGCCTTGATATCATGGGCCAGGGTCTCTGAGATCACCAGGGTTAATAAGGGGCCGGGAGCAAACCCCGCAGACAGGCCCAGAAGGATTCCAACCATAAGAAAGTGAATCATAATCGCTTCGGAGTCATTCTATTGGCGCACGACTCCTCACTCTATTCAGATGAAAAAAAGATATCCCCGTAATGGGCGACAGCCTCATTCCGGGTATTGTCTGTATCGGTCATCAGTACAACCGCATCAATGGCAGACACCTCTTTGCCAAAAATGGCCTTAAAATCTGCCTGAATATCTCTTTTTTCCGTGACCCACGTTGAGACTGGATCATGGCCAGACCGCACCGCGATCATTTTGGCATTTTTCGGTGCAAAGGCATTGGGCCACACGTCATTGGTGTCAGCATGTTTGGCCCAGACATAGTTCAGGGCCTTGGTGTTCCATATGGCAAACCCGCCGGAAAGGACCACATAAATCCTTGCCGCATAATCATCTCCCCCCTTTTCTTTTTCATTGAAGTCGCCCTTAAGCGGCTGCTCAATACGCCAGGTCCAGTTCAGGTAAGGATATTGATCAAGATCCACCCGGATTTTCTTTATCAACCCGGATGCCGATTGCCGGCTGACCGCTTTAAGTGCGGTTTGTCCTTCCAGATCGACCAGGTTGTACCGGGTTTCTTTCACAAAGATTTTGGGGGACCAGTCATCCAGGGACCCTGATCCGCTTGAAAAATGTCCGGCTAAAAGTACGGGAGGGTCCTGGGCCATAGCTGCGGTAGTGTTCAGGGTCATCATAACAATGAACGTCAGGATTGATCCTATCGTGTAAGACTTTGTCATAACTGCTCCTCTCCACCCGGTGTATCAAAAGATTTTATTCTGCCATAAAGGTCTGGGGCTCTTTTCGGGTCTCAAAATGTTCACTGAGCCACCGGGCAATATCTTTAATCGGGCCGTCTTTGAGCACCCTGGCCTGTTCCGGGCAAACCTTTACACAGGCACAACAGTGGATACACAGCTCGTCAATGGTGGCAAAATGGTCGGTTTCATCAATACAGCTTTTCGGGCAGGCGGCCGCACAGACACCGCACTCGACACAGTCTTCAGTCACATCAAGGAAGGGGATCACTCCGCGGGAGGCAACCTCTTTATAGGGGAAGTTACCAGGAACAGACAGGTCCGGCCGCTTTTTAAGGTCCCTGCCCCGGAGCCACTGGATCACCTGCTGGCCAAATTCCCGGGCGGCATTCATGTCCTTTTCATCCGGCCGGGATCTGGCAATCTGGAACTCATCACTGCAAAAAGAGTGTTCGCCGATAAATGCGGCACCGGCAATTGGAACAAACCCCTGGTCTGCGCTGATATCTTTCAGCTCCAGCAGGGCATCTTCAAACTCCCGGTTGCCGTAAAGGACCACCAGCACGGCCGGGGTTCCCGAGGCAGTCATTCTGGAATAATAGTCGGCAGCATCCTTGGGCAGGCGGCCGCCATAAACCGGCGCGCCAATGATAACCAGCTGGTCTGAAAAATGCGGGGCCTGGTCTTCCCTGATTTCAGGGCGGGTAATATCAATGCTGTCCCTGATTTCCAATCCCATTCCCTGGGCAACACCCTCCAATACAATACGGGTGGTGGCTGTGGGTGAAAAATATATCAACGTAACATGTTCCGGGTTCATCTCATTCTCCTTTATTTTGCTCCGGCCCCATGTGTTGACCGGATCGTAAGATTTAAAGTCAGGCTAAACCATATCAACCATATCCATTGGTGCTTGTCCAATTAAAAATAGATGGGATACAACGCCAGCACAGCCAAAAGGACCAGGATTCTTGTCATCATGCTCAGGGCCGTGGTGGTCCCGCATATCATTGATCCGTTTTTCAATCCGAAAATGGAAATATACCTGGGCAGTGTCCGCCGCAGCCGGGTCATGGGGATCATGAGTATACTTCCGGCCAGCAGGGCCACAATGGCTTCAAAAGAGGTGACCTGGGCCTGGTGCATGATATTGGACATATAGGTGATACCAACGGTGGGGCTGAAAATATAGGTGCTGACCGGGCCGACAACCGATGGCGGCAGTCCCAGCCACAGGGTAAACGGGAGGACCAGGTGCTCGAATGTCGCCATGATCCCACTGTGAATCAACAATTGAACCAGGAAGGTGACCCCGGCCAGAAGCACTATCATACGGATAAACATCTGCTTTTTGGCAATCCAGGCGTTGTGCAGTCTCCCAACCGGAGATGTGTCCACACATTTGGTGTCGTTGTTGTTATCGCATTCCGGATATACCGGCGGACCCGGGGCACGGGAACCATCTGCCTCAGCAGTGCCGGCCCCACCGGCAAGTGAATCCGGACGAATGCACAAACGTCCGTAAACAATGACAAAGATCAGTTTGACGATACCGGCAAGCCAGAAGGCGGCAATATAGATGGCACAGAGCCTTGGGCCCAGAAGCGGCAGCACCACCGGGATTTGGAACGTCAATGTCTCCTTGAAGTGAAATGGAACGGTGTTCAGCACCCCGGTGGCCACAAGCTGGTGAGTATCCAGTTTTTTGTCCGCATAAAACCTTGCGGCCATGGTATGTGCGGCAATCATCGATCCCACGGCCGCAAGAAAGCTGACCGCACTTTCAGGCGGCAGGTTTGCCAGCCTGGATACGGGCCTGCCAATAGGCTTCAGGTATTTCATCATGCCCATCTGCATCGCAAGTTCAATACCGAACAAACTGATGAACATGATACTGCCCATCCTGAGAACCAGTTTTACCGTATACTCAAGGGACAGGAGCAGTGGATCCATGTTAATGGAATCACCCGGGCCGGCAGAATCGTTTAAGACTTGAGTGCGGCCAGGGCGGCGTCATAATCCGGCTCCTGGGCGATATCCGGAACCAGCTGGCTGTGAACGACCTGTCCAGACGGGTCCACGACCAGAATGGCGCGGGCCAGGAGCCCGGCAATGGGACCGTTTTCAATGGTCAATCCATAATCCTGCCCAAAGTTTGGCGACCGGAATACCGATGCCGGTACCACATCCTTGAGTCCTTCGGTCTCACAGAACCGGTTGTGGGCAAAGGGCAGGTCCGCCGAGATGCACAGCACCACGGTATTGTCAAGCCCGGAAGCCTCCTGGTTGAACCGCCTTACAGAGGAAGCACATACCGGTGTATCAATGCTGGGGAAAATATTCAGGACCAGGGTTTGCCCTTTGAAATCTTCAAGCCTGCAGTCTGACAGATCGGTTTTTGTCAGTAAAAAATCCGGTGCCGTTGTGCCGGTATCCGGGAGATCGCCTGTGGTGTTGATCGGGTTTCCTTTGAAACTGGTAGCAGCCATGATGCCCCTCCTTGCGGGTTAAAGGGTTGTAATGACCTAAGTTAACCTCTTTTCGGGTATTGGCAAGGGGCGTTTATTTTTCGGTATGCCCTGATCTAATCCACACGGGTCCGGATCAGTTTAACCACAATCCCGGAAGCTGTCGGGTCCATACAGCGCATATATTCCGTGGTGATGCCCTCTGGATCGACCTCCTTTTTGTAGGGGGTACCCTCATAGGTCCATGGAAGGGTGCCGCCATGCTGAAGAACCCGGATTGCGGCATTCAGGCTGTCCATCAGCCATGGGCAGATTCTCCCCGTATCATCGGGGTAGGTGAACCGCTGGCCGGTGCGAAAACTTTTTATGCCGTCCCCGCGATACATCCAGGGGCAGATGCCCTCCTGGTTGAAAACCGGCGGCGGGCCTTCCCGGTTTTGAATATCCCCGCCATTGCCTTGATGAATTTCAATCTCAATACGGTAACGATTCATGATGTTTCTTTTTTTTACCTCCTGTTTTCAGGTTGTGGGCAGATATATCACAGATATGCCTTTATGAGCGGATTTGCAAGAAGCAAAACTTAGGATAGGGAATTGATTATCGGTTCATTCTCATGTAAGCTTCACATCGAAACATGCTGAAAGGAAAACCAGAATGAATGAAGCGCCAAAATCAGTGGTCATTTCCAAGGAAGATGCTGTGTTCTGGATGGATGGGAATGGCAAATGGCACAATGAGCATGGCCGGTTTGAACATCCGAAAATCATAAAATATTTTAACGGGTCCATTCAAAAGGATGATGGGGGATATCACCTGTTTCAGATCAGGGATGGACTCGAGGAAAAGGTGTATTTCAAGTATGAAGAGACCGCCCTGTTTGCTGTGGATCTTGCAGAAAAAGAGGAGATTATCCTGCTGTTGAACACCGGGAAAAGGATCATTCTGGATCCCTCCTGTCTCTATGAAAAAGAGGACAGCCTTTATTTTACATGGAAGGATCATCTGGTCAAGTTTACGGACCGTGCCCTGTTCAAACTCAGTGACTATCTGACGGAACAAGAGGGGGAATTGACATTCAGTTTCAAGGACAGCACCTGGAAGATCGCGATACATCCATAATCCCTTGGGCCATAAATTAAAACAATTGATCCAACAGTTAAAAGAAAAAGGAGAATACCATGGAACTTAAAATGGTGACCATTGAAAATCCGGATGAATTGAACCTGATCCTGGGGCATTCACATTTCATCAAAACAGTTGAAGATATCCATGAGGCCATTGTATGTACCGTTCCCGGTGCGAAGTTCGGGATTGCATTCTGTGAGGCCTCCCAGGAGTGTCTGGTCCGTTACAGCGGTACGGACGAGGACCTGGTGGAACTGGCCAAAAAGAACGCCTATGCACTGTCTGCAGGGCATTCGTTTATCATTTTCATGAAGGATATGTTTCCCATCAATATTCTCAATACCATTCAAAATGTTCCTGAGGTGGCCAGAATCCACTGTGCCACAGCCAATCCGGTGCAGGCGATCATTGCCGAAACCGATCAGGGCCGGGGCGTCTTGGGCGTGGTTGACGGCTTTGCCTCAAAGGGCATCGAAACCGAAGAGGATATTGAAAAACGCAAGGGCTTTTTGCGGATGATCGGATACAAGCATTAGGCGTATATTCCGGTCAATGTGATCTCGACCTGTCGCTTCCGCGGACCGTTATCATGGTTGATCACCACCACCTGTTGCCAGGTGCCAAGGGCCAGCCTGCCCTTCCGGACCGGAACAGCAATTGAGGGGCCCAACAGTGCGGCCTGGACATGACTGTGGCCATTCCCGTCATGCCAGGCCTTTTCATGTTCATACACCTGGCCTGGCGGTGCAAGTTCAGTGATGGCCCGCTTCAGATCCGAGACCACACCGGGTTCGTACTCAATGGTGGTGATTGAACCGGTGGACCCGGTCACAAACAGGTTCATGATTCCGGTATGAATGTTGGATTCATTTAAAATACTGGTCAGCGCGTAGGTGATATCGGTAATATCCGGACCGGTTTTCATCTCCATGGAGATGGTGTGTGTCGTGATGTGTAATTTTTCCATGATTTTTCCTCCTGTCCCGATTGTTTAACCCGATTCATATAGAAAGTAAAACAAATAGGGTGAGTATTGGGTTTGATTTTTACTTGTCCTGTGGTATTGTGAATCTATCCAACTATTTTTGATTACATACACATTGTTCCGGGTTTACTTGTCCTCATAATTTTGAGGATTACTATATCGATTTAGTCAGTTAAACAATCATTGTTTTTAACCTGTCACAAGTTTTGGGAGGTGGGGCATGAGTATCCAAAAAAAGATTATGCTGACCGTGTTCTCCGGTTTATTGTTTTTAGGTGTGATCATGTTTTTGATCGCATCTTCCTCCGTGAAAAAGATGGGAGCAGAGCAGATCCAGCTTCTGAAGGCGACCATGATGGAGGAAAAAAAGCAGAAGCTGAAGAACATCGTCGAGTTGGCGGTCAGCGAAATCCAGGGGGTTTACGAATCAAAAGAGATGGATGACGCTGCTAAAAAAGCGCTGGTGTTCAAGCTGATACAGGATATGCGTTACGATAACAGCGGGTACCTGTGGATCAATGACATGACACCGACCATGGTGTACCACCCCATGAACCAGGCGCTCAACGGAAATGATCTGTCTACCCTTGCCGATCCTGACGGCAAGCGCCTGTTCGTGGAGATGGCAAAGGTCTGTAGAGAAAGCGGCGAGGGTGTCGTGGGGTATAAGTGGGCCAAACCGGGGTTTGATGAACCCGTGGATAAACTGTCCTATGTCAAACTGATCCAGTCCCTGAACTGGATCGTGGGATCCGGTATCTACATCGATGATGTCGATGCTGCCATTGCTGTGAAAACCGCTGAGGTGAAAGCCCGTATGGCTGCCCAGCGAAATATTTTGATCACGGCGATTTTAGCGGCCTTCGTGCTCACCCTGGCCCTGACCTATGTCGTTTCAAAACGGATATCCGATCCGCTGAAGCAGGCCCGGGACATGCTTGAAGATATTGCCCAGGGCGAAGGGGACTTGACCCGGCGCCTGGAGATAAAGTCGTCCGATGAGGTGGGAGATCTCTCACGATGGTTCAATACCTTTGTGGAAAAGCTCCAGCGCATTATGAAAAAGATCGCTGAAAACTCCTACCGGGTGGATGAATCGTCCACCGATCTGTCGACCGTGTCTCAATCCATGTCTGAAGAGGTCCAGGATACGGCAACGCGGTCCAACAATGTGGCGTCCGCCACCCGGCAGATGGACAATAATATCACCAGCGTGGCTGCTGCCCTTGAAGAGGCATCAACAAACCTCAATCTGGTGGCCGCATCAGCAGAAGAGATGACATCAACCGTGACCGAGATTTCACAGAATACAGAGCGGGCAAAATCCATTTCAGAGCAGGGGGTGGTCCAGGCCAACAGCGCTTCTGAGAAGATGGCCCTGATGGAGAAAGTTTCATTGAAAATCGGGACGGTCACAGACAGCATCAGCGAAATTTCCGAGCAGACAAACCTGCTTGCATTGAACGCGACCATTGAGGCGGCGCGTGCGGGCGAGGCCGGGAAAGGATTTGCCGTTGTTGCCAATGAGATCAAGGAACTGGCCGCCCAGACAGCCATATCCACCGAAGACATCAAGCGGGAGATCAGCGACATGCAATCGACCACCGGGGCCACCGTGGATGAGATCAAGCAGGTCGTGGGCATTATCGGTCAGATCAATGACATCATTGTCACCATTGCGGCTGCTGTTGAGGAGCAGTCGGTGGTCACGGGTGAGATATCCGGAAATATCTCCAATGCCAGCGAAGGGGTCGCTTTGGTCACCCAGAATATGAATGAAAGCTCGAGCGTATCCAACGAAATCTCAAAAGATATTCAGGGGGTGAGCCAGGCCACGGAAAAAATATCCAGCAGCAGTGAGCAGGTCCGGTCCTCTTCACAACTGCTGAAGAATATGGCGGCCGAATTGAAGCTTATTATCGATGGGTTTAAGGTATAGGGCAGGACGACCCTCAAGCCGATTTAAACATAGGGCCTTTGCGCGCAAGACAAAACCGTATCACGTAATATGATACGGTTTTGTCTTGCTTGCGTTTGAATGCGGGACGTTTCTCATGCAGGCCGGGTGGCCCAAATACAATTTTCCTTTCAGTATCAAAAAGTTAAACCAAAACATCCTATCGTTTCCAGCCTGGCATAGTTTTTGAGATACCTGTGAGATCAATGAACAATAAACTTGGAAATTGAATCATCATTAAAACATATGTAAGGAGATCATCATGAGCGTACTCGTTGGAAAACAGGCACCGGATTTTGAAGCCATTGCCGTTGAAAAAGACCGTATTGTTGAAAATTTCAAACTGTCCGATTACAAGGGCCAGTACATTGTATTGTTTTTCTATCCCCTTGATTTTACGTTTGTCTGCCCGACTGAACTGCATGCATTCAATGAACAGCAGTCTGAGTTTGAAAAACGTGATGCCAAGCTGATCGGTGTCAGTATTGATTCCCATTTCTCGCACCTGGCATGGTTGAACACCCCGAGATCCCAGGGGGGAATTCAGGGGGTGACCTATCCCATTGTATCCGACATCAATAAAACCATTTCACAGGACTATGATGTGCTTGTGGAGGGTGCCGGCATTGCTTACAGGGGGTTGTTTCTCCTGGACAAGGACCATGTGGTCAGGCATCAGGTGGTGAACGATCTGCCCCTGGGTAGAAATGTATCAGAAACCCTCAGGATGGTGGATGCGCTTCAGTTCACCGAGAAGCATGGTGAGGTGTGTCCGGCCAATTGGAATCAGGGGGAAAAGAGCATGAAACCTACACAGGAAGGGCTTGAAGCGTTTTTTAAATAGAACGGATTGAAATCATGGCATTTCGGCCGGCAGCAGAATGGGACAGATGGACCTCATCTTTGCTGCCGGTTGTGTTTAAGCCCGTTTAACCGGCTTGCACAGGTCTTTCTCTTTTAGGCCAGGTCAATATTCTCTTTACAAGATCGCCGCAATGATCAATATAGGGATGAGTTGAAAACAGGAGTGAGGAAAATGGCTAAAGGATATCAAAAAGACCAGGAACGGAAAAATAAAGTTTCCCTGCTCGGAAAATCCCTGATCAGAAGATCGAACAAGTGCTGTGAACTGTGTGAGGTATCCGGTACCAGTTTATCGGTATTTGAAGTGGAACCGGTTCCCCAGGTACCCGAGGTGGACCGTGCCATTATCATTTGTGAAGATTGTAAACAGGTTCTTGAGGGGCAGGCCCGTGATGACAATGCCTTGCGCTTTCTGGAATCGGTCATCTGGAGTGAGGTGCCGGCGGTTCAGGTCACCGCTTTCCGCTTATGCCGGCGCCTGGCACAAAAAAAGGTGTCCTGGGCGCAGGAACTGATGGATACGGTTTACCTGAGCGAACAGGCCCAGGTCTGGCTGGAGAGGGACTGAGGCTTGCCCCCTATTTTTCGGCTTTGCTGAACAGCTTTGCCTTGAGCTGGGCCAGCACCTGTTTGGAATACTCTACCTGATCGTTGTTCAGCAGATTGACAACAGCTTTGGGGTCGGAAAAGGTGGTAAACAGCGCCAAGGCAATGTGGCTGCGGGAGTCGATCAGCTCCTGGAGATATGTTGAGGGTTGGTTATCCCGGATATCCACCACGTAATGCTTGAAAAAATTCTGGTAAAAGAAGCGCTGGGGTTTATGCGCCTCGGCGTATCCGTTTAATATTACCTGGACGGCTTTCTGGAGTTCCCCGGCCGTCAGGTCCTCGTCGGGCAGCTGGATCAGGGTGTTGTAAAAACTGCTGACCAGGGTCTGTCTGATGGTTTCCAGAATTTCTTTTGTGGCGTCCTGGGTGGTGGTGCACACCAGGTCCTTGAGTTCCATAACATCCTTCAAATCCTCGACGGAAGCGTGTTTGATGAGTTCAATGTATTTTTCCCTGATCTTTTTCTTCTCTTCTTCAAGGTGGTCAGGGTCAAGCCCCAGTTTCTCAATGAGCCTTTGGGTTTCAAACAGGCAGCTTTTAAGGTTTGAAATATCTGTATCTTCCGTTTCAGACAACCGGGCATCAAGGTAGGCAATGATCTTGTCATAGAAAAGCTTGAAAAGGTTGATGTAGGCCGGGCCATAGGTATCATCGGTCTGAAATCCTTTAGAGAAATCCACCAGTTCGTCATGATCAAACAGCTGGTTGAGATGATATCGCGCGCTGCTGTAGTTGAACCGGTATAAGGGGTCAATGTCGTCATCAATGTAATCATATCCGAAAAACAGCCGGGCCAGGTTATCCTTAAGGGTATCGTGGGTTTCTCCAATGAAACTTTTCTGGGTGGACCCCAGGGTACGCATGAATATCACCGCGTAGAACAGGTAGTCATTGATATTCTTCAGTACCTTGTTGATGGCAGCATCCAGCTTTTCCATCGTTTTCAGAAGCTGTTTGAGGTTTGCTTCTCCTGAGGTCAATGAGGTGCGGGTATTCAGGATTTTGCTCAGCAGTTCATTGTCCTTGTCAATTTCTGCCCGGGACTGGATCACAAATTTGCTCAGGACGGCTTTGTCCACCTGGGGCAGCTTGACGCCGACCAGTTTGCAGACCAGGGCAGCATCATTAATATCCACCAGGCACTTTCGCCATGATTCATTCTCCTGGAGGGTGGTGACCAGATTTTTCAATGTGTTCTCCACCAGGGTCCTGTAATCGCGACCGGAACCTGAGATTTCAATGATTTTTTCAAGTTCCGGGTCAAGCAGTTCCGTATCGATCTGGCCGGTTTCGAGCCGGATTCGGCCAAAGTAGGTGGTGATCAGGTTCTGGGTCAGGTGGGTGATCGTTCGCTTGTTGTCCGCCTCCTGGATCTCCTTTTCCGAGATATGCATATCGGTTTCAAATACATAAGGCTGGGCGTCCTGGGAGAGGATATTCAGATAATTGTACAGGTCTGAAAAATAGGTTTCAGGGTTAAAAATTTTTTCATTTTCAACCGCGTTTAAGAAATACTCAACAATTTTGCGTGTCGGGATAATGATATGCCCCTTCTCATCCTGCTTGAATGTTTCAATGGGGCGTAACTCCTTGGTTCCGGTTTTCATGATCCCGGGGACCTTTTTCAGGAAAAGGCGGTCTTTAAACAGCTTGATCCTGTCCGGGTTTAGACTATTCATGGATGACAATCTCGTAGGTATTCTGTCGACCGCCTTCAGCGGATTTGATGATCTCTTTGAATGTTGCACGGCTCCGGGTGTTCTTGGTTTCTTTACTTGAATGACGGCCATGTACGGTGGTACCGGAGAATACAACGCCGCTCACCTGGACCACGGGCCTGCCGACATTCACGTTCATCCACTCCATATAGTTCTCATTTTCAAAATTAAGATCATCCAGCTGCCGGTACAAATCCTCCAGGTTCTCACAGATTGTGTGGATCTGGTACTCATTCTGACCGACGTGGTTAAACAGTTGATTCAGGTCCTTATTCAGACGTGTAAAATAGGCCTTGTTCTGTTTGAGAGTGCTCTTGGCTTGCGTGGGCTGCTCTGTGCCGTCCTCTGGAGGTTTGAGCATCGAGATACCGGTGATCCTGGCTTTTTCAAGCTCACTTGAAAGCCTGGCAGCTGCCTGGTATTTTCTTTGGTTATCGGTCTCAAGGGTCTCTTTTCTTTTCAGAAGCTTTTCCTTTTGGGTGTTAATCGCCTTTATCTTTTCATTGATTTTCTTGATCGCCCGGCTGACAAACAGATCCTGTCCCACTCTGATTGTGTTGGGCTGCGTTTTCTGGGTCCCCAGGTTCTTAACAAACACACCATTGTTGGCCACAATCTGGCATGCAATAATCTCCCCCTGCTCAATTTTACAGGCACCGCTTATCAGGGCACTGGAATCGACGATCTCCTTTTCCACCTGGAGATCGCCAAGGCAGGATATCTGTGAACTGTGGATAAACTTGACCCTGACCTTTCCCAGGGCGTATATCCTTGCATTGTTGGCACCGTTCAGGATGGTCACATCACCGGTGGCATAAATTTCCCCGCCATCCACCTCTGTCACCCGGATGGTGTGCCCGGTCACCTTGAATCCGCTTTTGATGCATCCCTTGATGTCAATATCGCCATCATAGGTAACGTGCCCGGTTTTGTATCCGACATCTTCCTTAACAAGAAAGGTTTCAAGAACATTGACGTTGCCGGACCAGCCCAGGTTTGGGTAGCCTTTGATCTGTGAATACAGTCTGAGTCCGTCATCAGACAGATATGCACCGCTCTGGGATTTAAGTTCAAGATCTTTTGCCGGTTCTGCAGCCAGGTGATGACCGTAGATGTTCTTGCCATCCTGGGACTCCAGGGCGGGAAATTTCTCGGCCAGAAGTGTATCTTCCTCAATCTTGGGAATCTCTCCCCTGTCCTTGAAATCGATATTTCCCTTTTCATCCATGCCGCCGGCTTTGAGATAATCGGTGTCAAAATAGTATTCTATCCTTGCATTCTTGCCCTGGATCATTTGAACCCCGGTGGCCACTTCAAACCGGTTGGTTTTAAACCCGCTGGTCTTGATGAATCCTTCGATCATATGCTCTTTGGCCAGTCCGAACTGAATCAGCCGGTCCGCAAGGATATCGTAGATATCTTCCACCGTAAGGGTATTGTCAAAGCTGTCTGTCTTCCGCAAATAGGCGGCCATGGCATGTTCGTCAATGTCAAGGATCATTCCGCCCTTGACCTCCTCAGTGACCTTGCCGCTGTTTTCCGATTGATCAGATGGTTCTTTCCCCCCGTTTTCAACCGGTTTCTGTTCCGCTTCCTGTTTCGGGATTTGGGGTGCGGCGGTGGGTCCCCCTTTTTTTCTTTGCGCATTGCTGATGGCCAGCACCTGCTCCCGGGTCAGTTTTCCGGCCGCCATCAGCAGCCGTCCGATGAACTGGGGCCGTTTGTTGGCCGCCGCAATTTTCGTCTGCTCCTGGAGCAGGGGGGTGATCGAATCCATATCGATCATTCCCAGTTTAACGGCCGTATCACCAAACTTGATATTACTCTTGAGGATGGTCAGTGTTTTAACGGTATTGTCGAGTTGAATAATCTTTTCTCTAGTAAGTAAATTGTGGTTTAGAAAATACTCTTTCAGGGCCTCTTCATAATTTTCTTCAGCCTTGCATGCCGCAACCGCTTTGCGATAATCGTCTTCAGTAATCAGCCGTTTCTGTAAAGCGATTTTTTCAATCATGGTGCGAAATTCTTTATTTTGAGAGTATATTTTTACCCACAACAGCGACAATGATACCATACATCTGCAAGGATTGCCAATAGTAAAATGTGAAGGGAAGAAAGCCTTCAAATATCTTGTGATTCGTTTAGATTACGATCACTTTACCGCCGCGAATTTTTCCTTGCTTCAATTCGAGCAAGGCCTTATTTGCCTCATCCAAAGAATAGGCGGAAACCTCTGGTAATATTGGGATCTGCGCCGCAAGCTCGAGGAACCGGCTGACATCGGACCCCGCTACATTGGCGACACTTTTTATCTCTTTTTCCATCCAGAGGTGCGCAGAGTAATCCAGGCGGTTGAGTTCGTGCTTATCCGTTTCCTCTTTCCGGATGGCATTGATCACCAGGCGGCCGCCGGGTATGAGATTTTTCATGGCGCAGACCACCGGTTTCCAGGCAGGTGTGGTATCGATAATGGCGTGAAGCCTATGGGGCGGTTCATGGTCGATGTCGCCGGCCCATGCGGCCCCGAGCTGCCTGGAAAACTCCTGTTCACGGGGGTTCCTGGCAAATACGAATACCGTGGCCTCAGGCAGGGTGGCCCGGATCATTTTAAGGACCAGGTGGGCTGATGCCCCGAATCCGGTCAATCCGATACAATCCCCGTTATGAACCCCTGCCAGCTGAAGGGAGCGAAAACCAATGGCACCGGCGCAGAGCAGCGGTGCGGCCTGGATATCGGAAAATGCGTCAGGGATGGGGTAAATGTATCTCTCATCAGCGACCATGTATTCCGCATATCCGCCGGGCACATCCCTTCCTGTGGCCGTGAATTCAGGGCACAGGTTGTCCTGCCCGGACAGGCACCACTGGCATGTGCCGCAGGCGGAGTATATCCAGGCAACCCCGACCCGTTGACCGGCCGCGTATCGTTCACTGTGTTGGCCGGATGCCATGATTCGGCCCACCACCTGGTGCCCCGGGATCATTGGGAAATGGGCCGGTGGGGTTCTGCCCTCGATTTCATCCAGTTCAGTGTGGCACACCCCGCAGGCCAATATTTTCAATAACACCTCTCCGGGGCCCGGGCGGGGTATGGGCAGCTCGGTTTCTGCCAGTGGTGTGGTTGTTCTGGAAAGATCACATATCTGGTTGAGCACCATGGCTTTCATTTTAAATGCTTCCGGACTTATAGGTTCATGTAAAATGCTTTCTCCATTTGCCGCACCTGTTCCTTACGCTCCGGTGCCAGGAACAGTTGATACAACGGATCATCCGGTGGTATGGTTTTTTTTAGGATTTCTGTTTCCAGAATATAGAGCACCTGAACCGAGACATCACATGAGGGGTAGCCTTTGTCATCCACACGGATTTCCCTGTCCAGCATGATATGGACGATATTGTTGATATCCACCAGTTTAATACCGGCGTCCGGTGTCAGGATCAGGTTGCCAATGCCGGCAAGATCCGGTATGTAACTGGATTCTTTGATCATGTTCTTTATTTTATCTATGAACCCGGAGATATTGTGCATCGCACCGTCCACCCACCGGTTTCGTGGGATCTGATCGACTTTAAGGGCGGTGTACATGTCACTAAGATGGTCCGGGCCGGTGATCCGCCATGGGTCCAGTATTTCACCGTTTACATATTCCTGAAGCCCGCAAAGAACGATCTGGTGTCTTCCGGTTCCGGTATAATCAACCATGAGTTCATCAGAGGTGGCAATGCATTCCGGACCTAGAAAAGAGAGCAGCAGGTTGTATTTGTTGATTTCATCAAATACCTCCTCCTTGCTGTTAAACCGGCGCCTGAGAATTCTGAACATTTTCAGGGGTATGGCCCTGGGGAACATCCGTATTCCATCGACGGTACAGCCCCGGGTTTCGGTGTCAATATCCGCTTTTGAAAGCACCTCAAAGATGTGGGACCTTAACCCGGCCCGGTAAAACTTGCGGAATACATACCCCCCTGAGGCGTTGATAAAGTTCAGTCCTGTCAATTCCTCGCCGGAAAGTGAGGGCCGGTCTCTGATATCAGTGATCATGGAATATTCCTTTTCAGTTACACCTCTAATTTATCACTCTTTTGGTCTGGCTTGTCAAAACATTTGCCTTAAAAAGTGTTTTTGGCTACAGTGAAGAAAACAGTTTTAAAAGGATACCAAATATCATGAAGACCTTGAAGAAGCGGAAGAACCTGCCCGACGCGACGTTTATTTCTTTAATCCTTTCAGCAACCGCTTTGATTCTCCTTGGCAGCTGCAGTAAAGCCTATTATTCGGCATGGGAAAAGCTTGGCAAGGAAAAGCGG
>QZLA01000359.1 GCA_004796375.1 Desulfobacteraceae bacterium | reverse complement strand
CCATGTGAAAGCCATTGGTGTGGATGTGGACCAATATCTGACCTTCCCGGAAGCAGGCAGTGTTCTGATCACCAGTGTGATGAAAAATGTGGATGTCGCCGCCGGCGTCATTGTTCAGAAGTTTGCCGCTGGAAAGCTGACGTCAGGAATCAATTCATTTGATCTGAAAAGCGGGGCGGTCGGGTTGGCCCCATTTCATGAATGGGAGGATAAAATCCCCCAGGCCTGCAAAGACCTGGTGGCCCAGGCAAACAAAAAATTGGTACTTCATCCGGAAATTCTGAAGGGAGAAACCGAATACTGAGCCACTCGCAGGGCATGCCATGAGCCGCATTACGCAGCCCATGGCATAAGGTTCATCGCATCAGGCAATTTCAATGAATTTGTCGCCGGGGACATTACAGACGGGGCAGGTATCCGGAATATCTGTTTCCACCGTGTTGCCGCACACCGGGCAAATGTGAACAGATGCCGCTTCCATGTCTTTTCCAGCTTTTACCGCTTCAAGCGCCTTTGAGTAGAGGCTGTGATGGACCTCTTCCACAGCCAGTGCATTTTTAAATGAAAATTCGGCAGGCTTGTTCCCCTCTTCCTGGGCTGTTGCCAGGAAGCCGGGATACATCTCTTTGAATTCATATCCTTCGCCGGCAATGGCTTCTTCCAGGTTCTCTACGGTGGATTTAATCCCGTCCATGACCCGCAGGTGAGCGTGGGCATGGATGGTTTCCGCCTCGGCTGCCGCCCTGAAAAGTTTGGCGACCTGAGCAAATCCATCTTCATCGGCTTTCTTGGCAAACGCTAAATACTTTCTGTTGGCCTGGCTTTCACCGGCAAAGGCTGCTTGTAGATTCTCCATTGAACCCATGATTTTTCTCCTTTCTTAAACGTGTTTAATACTTGTATGGTTTGAAATTTCAGAATTGGTGGTGCAGATGTCAACTTCAGAAAGCGAATGGACATCATGGTTACCACTCAATCTGGCGAAATCCTTAAGTTCCTCGGTGCAGACTTTGAAAAAGTTGGCAACACGGGCGGCTGATTGATCCACATCCAGGCGCGCCCTGAGTGCCGGGTCCTGGGTCGCAATGCCCACCGGACATTTTCCGGTATCACAGATCCGATATTGCTGACAACCCAATGCCATCATGATGGTTGTTCCCAGGGCAATGGCATCTGCGCCCATGGCAAGTGCCTTGGCAAAATCAGATGAGACTCTCAGACCGCCTGTGATAATCAAAGACACATGGTCCGCCCTCATCTCATCCAGGGCTGCCCGGGCTTTGGCCAGTGCAAATATGGTTGGAATGGATGCAGCGTTTTTTACAGATTTGGGAGCAGAACCGGTTCCCCCGGCTCGGCCGTCAATTGTGATGAAATCAGCACCGGCATAGACAGCGATCTTGATATCCTCTTCCAGATGCCCGGCCGCCAATTTGATACCGACAGGCCTGCCCATTGTCCTTTCCCGCAGCCGGTCAATGGTGGATTTCAGGTCATCCGGTGTCTTGATATCCGGGAAACAGGACGGGCTGGTGATATCCTGTCCCTCCCTGAAACCACGTATGGCTGCAATTTCCCGGGTCACCTTATGTCCAGGAAGGTGGCCCCCCATGCCTGGTTTTGCAGATTGACCGATTTTTATCTCCACGGCATCCACCTGGCGGAGGTTATCATCGGTGAGGCTGTATTTGTTGGGGACGTATTCAAAAATGTACTTGTATGAAGCTGCCATGGAATCAGCCAGAATGCCGCCTTCACCTGAACACATGGCCGTTTTTGTCCGGGCACTGCCCTTGGCCATGGCAAGTTTTGCTTCCCGGGACAGGGCACCGAATGACATGTGTGTGACAAAGAGCGGGGTTTCAATGACCAGCGGAGTAGAAGCGTTGGGGCCGATGACGGTCCGGGTTTGAACAGGCTGGCTTTTGTTCAACGGCAGCTTGAGCAACTGGGCACCTTTAAACAGGATATCATCCCATGAAAAAGTCGGCACCTTGGTCCGCATGGGTTCTGACACAGGGCTGCCGGTTTTGGCCATCCAATGGATATCCGACATATGGGTTTCAAACTCGTCAACTGGGCGGTGCCATTCCTGAAGGTAATCCTCACTGACCCGGGTGTGTTCCGGTTTCTTAGGTACCTGGACCTGGGTCTTGCCCTTTGATGAAAAACTGGTTTTTCCAGACCCGCATACGGGGCAGGCCCAATTTTTTGACAGGCTGCTCCACGGTTTATCTTCCTCGGCCTCATCATAGGTATAGCTGCACAGGTTGCATTCAAACCGCTCATAGGAAGATGGCAGGGGGGCGATGTGAGTAGGGTGTGCGTCCATACCGGGTGTAGCTATTGTAAAGGCGGATTTTGGAGAACCGCAGATGGGACATACCCAGTCATCCGGGAGTTCCTTCCAGGGTAAGGACTCCTTGGCGTCATCATATTCATGGGCGCATAAATTACATTTGTGGTGGGCCATCATGCGTCTCCTCTGGTCGGGGGTTTTTAAGCTGCAGATCCTGGTCCAGACATCTGCTGCAGGTTCCCTTAATGTTGATCTGAAAGGATTTTGCGTGTCCAAGGTCTTTTACATATTGGGCGATGTCATGGTGATTCAGGGTATTGTGATGAAAATCGGCGATTAAACCGCAGCGCTCGCAAAAGAAATGGTGATGGGGCGCCAGGTTGGCATCAAATCGAGATCGTTCACGAGGCGGGCCCAGTGTGGCAATTAGCTTAAGGTCCTTGAGCAGCCATAGGGTCCGGTACACGGTATCCAGGGATATGTTTTTCAACCGATGCCTTACTTGGTTGTAAACGGTTTCAGCATCCGGGTGATTTGGATTTCGAATCAGCTCAGTGTATATGGTCAAGCGCTGCCGGGTGCATTTTACACCTGCGGTTCTGCAAACCGTTTTAAAGTGGTCAAGATGACGTTTTATGTGGCTCAAGGAATCCGTCATAGAAAATGAAAATGATTTTAAATAAGAATGAATTCTTACTTAAAATCATATATACAGGCTTCTGTCAAGAGGGTTTAATTACAAAATTGACTTTCAGTCGTATTGAACCTATGATTTCAGCACGATGTTTTAATGACTAATCAAATGGATTGAAATATGCAAAAACATGTATTGATGGTGAACTATAAAAGAGACAGTATCCAAGATCTTGAAAAATCGCGGTTTTATGACAACATGTCCTTTGAAACCATTCAGTCGGCCCAGCAGTTGGAATTTCCCACAAAAAAGCAGTCTCCTGATGTGGTGGTAATCTTCATGCAGAAGGAAAAACAGGATTGCCTGAGCAAAATCGCTTATATCACCAAGGCGGATATAGACAAGGAGATCATTGCGGCGCTTCCCCTGGAAATGATTGAGACGGGCGTTAAGACGCTCCAGAATGGGGCTACGGATTTTTTTATTGTCCCGTCCAGTGTCCAGACCCTTGATTTTTATATTAACCGGGCCCTGGAGCAGAACTATCTGCACCGGCATGTGTGTTTTAATGACCGGTGTTACATGAGCCGTTACGCCATGTCTGAAAAAAATTATAAGCAGCTGTTTGATGAGGTGCCCTGTTTTATCTATGTGGTTAACAGTGATTTTTCGATCACCGACTGCAACCGGAAGTTTGAAGAGTATTTTGGCAGCCATATCGGGGAGTATTGTTTCGGGATCCTGAAAAACAGGGATGACCCCTGTTCAAAATGCACGGTGGCCAAAACGTTCAAGGATGGCAAGCCCCGGGCGTCTGAAATGCAGATTATCTCGTCGGACGGGGTCAAGCACATTGTGTTGTCCTGGGTCGCCCCGATCCGGGACAATCAGGGACAGATCACCAATGCTCTGGTGATGCTGACCGATATTACAGAGGCCCGGCGCCTTGAAGACCACCTGGCCTCTCTGGGGTATATGATCGGATCAATATCACATGGTATCAAGGGGTTGCTCACCAATATGGATGCGGCGGTTTATAAAATGGAAAAAGGGTTTGAAACCCATAACAGCAAACGGGTCAGGGAGGGGTTTGAACTGTCCCGGGATATGACCGACCGGATAAAAAAGCTGGTCCTGGACATTCTGTATTACACCAAGATCAGAAAAATGGAGTGGGGAAATCATTCGGCCCGAAAGTTTGTTGAAGATACCATCGGTATTGTGGCGTCAAAGGCTGAAAAACATAACATCCGTATTGAAACCAAACTGGATATATCCACGGATGACGACCTGTTTGAAGTGGATGAAAGCAGTCTTCAGCAGGCCATGGTCAATATCCTTGAAAACGCGGTGGAAGCCTGTGTCGATAACCCAGAAGAGAAAAACTCATATATTCTGTTCCATACCAAGGTGTTCGAGGAGAAAATTCTGTTTACCATCCAGGACAATGGACCGGGGGTAAGCAAGGAGGATCTGAAAAATATTTTTACCATTTTCTTCTCCTCCAAAGGAAACAAAGGTACGGGTCTGGGGCTCTATATCGCGAACAAGGTGATCAGTCAGCACCTGGGTGAGATCAAAGTGATGTCCACGGTGAACAAGGGAACCAAGTTTCTGATCCGGATTCCCAGAAGCGTCCCGGTTACCGCCAGAAATCCTAGAGGGGTGGCCGTTCCGAACTAGGACGGGTGAAGCGGAAGCATCAATGTGAATGTGGTCCCTTTTCCGGGAGCCGAGTCGACCTCCATTTCACCGCCGTGATCATCGACAATGATAAAGTAGGAAACCGACAGCCCCAACCCGGTTCCCTTGTCAACATCCTTGGTGGTGAAAAAGGGTTCGAATATCCGTTTACGGACATCCGGATCCATACCGGGGCCATTGTCCTGGATTTCGATATGAATACAGCCGGGTCGATTTCTAAGCCGTATGGTGATGGTCGGTGACGGATGGTCAGGCATTTCCTGGTTTATGGCCTGGGATGCATTTTTAATGATATTGAACAGCACTTGCTGGATTTTGGTTTTCTCACAGGCGATTGCAGGCAGGCCAGGTTCAACCTCCCGGACAATCCGGATCTTTTTAAAATCATACTCTGTTTTGAGATCATAATCATTCAGGGCCAATTCCAGGGTCGAATCAATCAGGTCTTCCAGGTGGTGGAGGCTTTTCTGGGTGGGGCCTTTCTGGGAAAAACTGAGCATATTGCGGATAATTTTGGAGGCATGGGAGCCGCTCTGGTGAATATTGTCAAGGTGGTTGAGAATGTCCCTGTCCTCCATGTATTGACGGAGTGCTGAGAGCTGGATTCCAAGTTTGTCGGCCGCTTCCATGTTGGACGGCAGCGGCTTGCAAAGCCTCTGGTGAATCACTTGAGCGCTTTGCATCATGCCGGCAAGGGGATTGTTAATTTCATGGGCCATCCCGGCGGCAAGCCCGCCGACGGACATCATCTTTTCCGTCTGTATCATCATCTCTTCGGTTTTCTTTTGTTCCGTGATGTCATTGACCAGGGACGCGATGCCGATCTGCTCCCCGTCATTATTATCGATAAGGGTATTGTACCAGTCACAGATGATGGTCTGTCCGCTTTGGGTCATGTTATTGTTGATATTCCGTTTCCCACCGCTGCCGGACAGCAGCTGCTCAAACACCGAAATCACCTCATGCCGGCTCTGCTCTGGGATAATCAGGTCGGTGATGTGCGACCCCACGGCCTGTGATTCGGTGTAACCGAAAATTTTTTCAGCAGCCGGGTTCCAGCCATTGATCACATAATTCAGGTCCATGGAGACCGCCCCGATCGGCGTGTTTTGAAGGTGAAGCCATAGCCGGTTTTCACTTTCTTTGAGCGCTCTTTCCGTGTGCTTTTTTTCTAACAGTTCATTTTTTAACCTGTTGAGCGCCTCCTGATAGATAGAGAAGAGGGTGAAAGATATGAAAAAAACAAAAATCATCACCGTGGCATTGTCAAAAAAATAGTCCAGATGCTCTTTGACGGAAAGATTGCCCACCTGTTTGAGATACAGGTTGAACCCGATAAACAGCAGGAAGTTGACGCCAAAATAGACCACCATGGGTGTCCGGCTTTTGAAGAACATCAGGGGCATGGCAGCCATCAGTCCGATAATGAACACAATGGTATCCACATTGGTGAGCATGGAGATATTGGGGGTCATAAACAGGATGGCCCATACCGTTGTGAACCCGGTGATCAGAATGGTATGTATCGCCATACCGTAGCGGCCCCTGATCAGCATCACCAATGCACATAACATAATGGCAAAGGCCGTTAACTCTGCCGCAACAACAATATTGTCCATGCCGACAAGCCAGGAGGTATACAGCAGAATGGAAGACAGCGTCAGGATCACGGTGAGGGTGGTGATAAGAACGAATTTCGCCTTAAGAAACAATTCCTTGTTCTCGGGGTCGTAGCGTTTTAAAAAAATAAGGAGGAATCTGTTCATATTCGTGGTGTCCCCATTACGAACCGGGATCCTGGAATTGAGAATTGTCCATATTGTTATGCGCGTCGTTTTAAAAAGGCATGGATGCCCATCCGGGCAACAGTCTGGAATACAGCATACCAGGCGTTGAGATTTGGATCAACCCGTTTATTTTTTGACAGCCGTTCCAATTGATACTCATACCAGGTGATGGAAAGCATGGTCATTTTATCCACGGTTTTAAACCCGGTGGAGGGGTCCTTGAGGTGCAGGGAGAATTGAGGATCCGCCAGGAGTTTGTCGGGAAAACCGGGATCAACCGCCAGGGGCCGTGCCAGTCCGATCATATCTGTGGCCCCGCTCATCAGGGCGGCTCTCATGGCCGGACCGGACCGGAATCCGCCAGTGACCACCAGGGGGATATCGATTTTTTGGTCCAACTGCTCGGCAAAAGATAAAAAGTACGCCTCCCGCTCCCGGGTGGAGGATCTGACCTTATATCCGGTCATACTCGGGGCTTCATAGGTCCCGCCGGATATTTCAATCAAATCGATTCCCTCTTTCTCAAGGGCCTGGGCCACCTGTATGGAGTCTTCCGGGGTAAACCCGCTTTTCATGAAGTCTGCCGAGTTAAGCTTGATACTCACCGGAAAATCCTGTCCGACCGCCTGCCGGATATGGCGATAGGTTTCCAGTACAAACCGCATGCGGTTGTCCAGAGTTCCACCCCAGTCATCTGTCCGTGTATTGTGGTGGGGGGAGAGAAACTGGCTGACCAGGTATCCGTGTGCCCCATGGATCTGAACCCCTGAAAAACCGGCTGATTTAACCAGCGCGGCACTATGGGCAAATTTCTTGATGATTTCAATAATTTCCGGTTCAGTAAGCGCTCTGGGGGTGTTGAATGCATTGCCCAATCCGGCACCCAATGGTATGGCTGACGGGGCGACCGGGGTCCGGGTCAGGAATTTCGGGGTCTGTTTCCCCGGGTGATTGAGCTGCATCCAGAGCAGGGTGTTGTTTTTTGTTCCGGCCTTTGCCCACCGCTCAAAACAGGGCAGATCACTGTGTTCATCCAGAACGATATTCCGGGGTTCACCCAGAGCAGATCGATCCACCATAACGTTCCCCGTGACGGATACCCCGATTCCGCCATGTGCCCAGATGTCATAAAGCCTTGTGATATCTGGTGTCGGGTTATGGTGTTTGTCCCCGAGCTGTTCACTCATGGCGGACTTGAACAGACGGTTCTTGACGGTGATTCCGGTTTGAAGCCGGATCGGGGTTGCCAGCGTAATATGTTCCGTGGATGACATGGGCGGCTTACTCCTCGGGGTCAGATCGGTTCATGAATATGTTTTTGGACCGGAGATGACAGGATGATGGACGTTCTGGTCTCGCCAAACCGGCCAAGGGTTTCAACCATGCCGTCCAAATGGGCAATACTGGTGGCGGCGATTTTCAGAATCAAGGATTCCTGACCGCTGATATGGTGACACTCAAGTATTTGCGGATGGGTCCGGGCAAGATCATAAATGTCCTGGTACTTTTCTGAACGGGTGGTCAATGAGATAAATGCCAGGATCTGCTGCCCCATGCACTTGGGATCGACTCTGGCATGATAACCGCTGATGATTCCGGATTCTTCCATTTTATATACCCTTTCGGCCACGGCGGGTGAGGAGAGTCCGACTTTACGGCCGATATCGGAAAAGGTGGACCTCGCGTTTTTCTGCAGCTGGGCCAATATGTTCATGCCGATGTCATCCACGATGGGCAATGGTTCCGTCGTTGATCCGAATTTAGATGGTGGGTTCATCCAAGATACCTTTTTATTAAAATCGTCATGTTACAGGTCTGATCCGGAATCATAACATAATCCATGACCGGATATAACAGAAAATGGTCCACAGGGATTAATTCAGATGGCCAGGTAACACCGTCTCAACGAATTGGGCAGGCGTGTCTAATCGGTCAGGTGGATGCCCGTGTAGATCAGGATTCGATTTCAGACACCTTTTTGGGAATATTCAGGCTCAGGTTCCTCGTACCGCTCCGGGTAACGAGGATATCATCCTCGATCCGTATGCCGCCGAATCCAAGGAATTCATCCAGCTTGTCAAAACAGATGAACGCCTTGGCCATTCCCTGTGACCGCCAGGATTGGATCAGGTCCGGGATGAAATATATCCCGGGCTCAACCGTCATGACCATACCGGTTTCCAGTGGCCTGGCAAATCTCAGGTTGGACAGTCCAAACTGTTGATCCCGTTGAAACTCAGAATTATACCCGACAAAGTCCTCACCCAGGCTTTCAAGGTCATGAATCTCAAGTCCCAGGGGGTGCCCGATACCATGGGGGAAGAACAGGGCATGGGCCCCCTGTTCCACTGAGTCCGTCAATGGGCCTTTCATCAGTCCCATCTGTTGCAGGCCGTCTGTGACGACCGAGGCGGCATGCAGATGAATATCCCTGAAAGGCACATCCGGTGCCATCTTTTCTATGGCCGACTCATTGGCACGGAGTACAATCTGATAGATCTCCTTTTGCATGTCTGAGAAGCGCTTGGCCACGGGAAAGGATCGGGTGACATCGCTGG
>QZLA01000151.1 GCA_004796375.1 Desulfobacteraceae bacterium | reverse complement strand
TCTACAAATGGGTGGACCGAGACGGCGTGGTCAACTTTTCGACCCGCAGGCCGGATGGGGAAGTGGTCCAGACCATTTACCTGCCCGACACCCTGCCGCCGGATCATCCTAAACGAATACAATACCTTGCCTATTGACACCAGTTACTGTGCGACCCAGCCCGGTTAAAAATCAAAACTATTTTTAATTCAACCCAAACCTGGTATAATTTTTCAAACGCGGTCTTCATTGTTGTGCGCCTGCTTGACTCAAATGGTATTCATACGGAATTCTGTTACACATGTGTACGCCCTGATGCCTTTTGGTGATCAGATTGAACATGAACCCAAGAATCCGTATCAAACGGATTTTGTTTTAAAAAGAGATATCACAGGCATGGATACTCCCAACAAACACCATCCCCTTGATCATCGGAATTTAAAAAAACTGGTTGAAATCGGAATCGCCCTTTCCACTCAAAAAGAGATTAAAACGCTGCTGGAGCTCATCCTGGAGAGCGCAAGAGATATATGTCAGGCCGATGCCGGAACACTTTACTCCCTGGACAGGAAAAAAAGTCAGTTAAACTTTGAAATTGTGCAGAATGCTTCCCTGAAAATCGGCCTGCCGGGTGATCCCCGTGCCGGTCACACCACACTTCCCCCCATACCCCTGGAGGCAGACGGTGTTCAAAATTTAAAAAATGTCTCTGCATTTGCCGTCCATACCGGGAAAAGCGTGAACATTCCAGATGTGTATTCCACACCGCTGGATTTTGACTTTGCAGGGCCCAAAGCCTACGATGCACAATTCGGATATCACACACGGTCAATGCTGGTGATCCCTCTCAAGGATCACAAAGACAGAATCATCGGTGTGCTGCAATTAATCAATGCCATGGACAGGGACTCAAATGAGATCATTGAATTCACCGCATACAGTGAGTCCCTGGTTCAATCCCTGGCATCACAGGCTGCGGTTGCCTTCAACAATGCCCTGCTCATACAGAATTTAAAGGATCTCTTGGCAGCTTTCATCGAGAGCATGGCGACAGCCATCGACGAAAAGTCACCCTATACCGGCGGTCACATCAGGCGGGTCGTGGATCTGTGCATGCGGATCGCAAAAGAAATCAATCAGAGTGATACAGGATATTTCAGTGATATCTTTTTGGACAGGGATGAAATTGAGGAACTGAAAATCGCTGCATGGATGCACGATGTGGGAAAGGTTGTTACCCCGGGGCACATTATTGACAAAACCACAAAACTTGAAACCATATTCGACAGGATCGATTTGATCGAGCTGCGCGCTCAATTGATTGAGTCACTGATTGAAAAAGATTTTCTGAACCGGAAAATGACCCTGATTGAGACAGGTAAAGGAGATCACTCTCAGATCCAGCAACTGGAAAGCGAATGCTTAAAATCCATTCAATCCCTTCACACGGATCTTGAGTTTATCAGGACCTGCAACCAGTCAAAAGAGGTTATGGATAATGAGGCGGTCAATCGGATTAAACGGATTGCAAATAAGAGATATCACTTTGACAGCAGTGTCGTTGATCTGGTTCGCCCGGGTGAATTAGCCAACTTATGCATCCGCAAGGGGAATCTGAACCATGAGGAGCGAAAAATTATCGAGGACCATGCAAGGGTCACCCGGAAAATCACTGAAAAGCTGCCCTTTCCTGAGGAGCTTTCCCAGGTTTCCAGGATCGCAGCCAGTCACCATGAACGGCCGGATGGAAGCGGATACCCGGACGGCCTGAGCGGTCAAAACCTGTCGATTCAATCCCGGATTCTAGCCCTTGCTGACATATTTGAGGCATTAACGGCAAAGGATCGACCCTATCGGAAACCCATGAGTCTGTCCCAAGCGGTCAAAATCTTAGAATTCATGAAACATGACGGGCATATCGACGACAAGGTACTGGACCTGTTTCTCGATACCTGTATCCACATTGAGTATGCCCAGAAGGAGCTTTTCCCGGAACAGATCGATATGGATAAATAATGCCGGGTATCTTCACTACTTGATGGTCAGAACTGTTGAGCCGTCCCAACCCGGATCAGGAGGCCGGACTTGGAATGCTTTGAGACGTTCCAGGTAAACATGGGCAATACCGGCTGCCTCCGGGTGCGCATAAAGCTGCTTCCAGAGATGCTCAGCCCTTTGAAAACCCATGTCTTGAAACGTTTTGACCGCCAGGGTGATCCTGTCCCCAAGCTCCTTGTTTTCAAGGGGGGTATAGATATCAATGGACCGGATTTTTCCCTTGACCACCACGCGATCAACCGCTGCCATGGACATGTCCTTCTTTAACAGCCTTTTGGTACTGCTGCTGAGAAGGATGCGGGTCCCATAAATTTTATTGATCCCCTCAAGCCGGGAAGCCAGATTAACACTGTCGCCGATTGCACTGTAGTCGAACCGTTGTTCAGATCCCATATTTCCCACAATGGCTTCACCCGAGTGGATACCGATACGCATATTCAACCCCTGAAACCCATCTATGATCAGTTTTTCCCGGATATGCGCCATGGCCTTTTGCATCCTAATGGCCGCAATCACTGCATGATCCGCCTGGTCAGGATCATCAAGGGGGGCCCCCCAGAATGCCATGATGGCGTCACCGATAAATTTGTCCACCGTTCCCTGGTAATCCAGTATAATCCTTGTCATTTCAGTAAAATAGCGATTCAGCAGCACGCCTACCTTTTCAGGCTGGAGGGTTTCGGATATGGCGGTAAATCCTTCCAGGTCCGTGAACATTAACGTGATATTCCGCCGATTCCCACCCAGTTTCAACAGTTCCGGATGCCGGATCATCTGTTCAACCACCTGGTGCGGCACATAGTGTTGAAACGCTTTCCGGATGGCAATGCGCTGACGCCGCTCATGGATAAACGCTGTCCCGCCCCGGTTCACATACAGCAATGCAGATGCCACCATGGCCGCGCCTGCCGGCAGAAAGAAATCGTAATACATAAAGCAGACCGTTGAAACAGATGCCAGGCCCGTGATGACCAGAAAGAGGACCATTGAGCTTCGAATCGGGTGCCAGGGTACTGTACCCGTCAGCAGAACCGCAAGCGCCAGCCCCATGAGCAGCAGTGTATATCGTTCCGGTGACATTCTAACATGGCGATTGATCAGCGCATTGGCAATAAATGTGGCCTGGATTTCGGCTGCCGGGGTCAATAGACCGGTCTGGCGGATAAAAGGGGTGGCAAAGGTATCTGCCCGTTGAATCTCAGGTTGTGCAGACACTTTGGCGTCAAATCCGACCAGGACGATTTTGTCCTTGAATATACCTTCCGGCAGATGGTTTTCCGGGTCCAGTGCTTGATAGTAGGATACATATTTAAAGGTATGATCCGGCCCAAGATATTTTATCCGGGCATTTTCAGAAAGGGGGTTGGATTGATGTGACCATTGATGCCCGGACCGGATATGGGTTCCAATTACACCCCGCCAGAAGGCATCATCAAACCCGGGGATCCGCCTGACCACCAGATCGGTATCCGGAGTGATGCTGGCGATTCCGGTCAGCCCGCCCGCCTCAATGAACAACTCCAGGGGCTCTACCCGGATGAGCATCTCATACTGGTCCCGTTCCTGTATGGCCAGGTCCCCGGCCAGTACGACATTTCCAGCCTGTTTAATGGCCCGGGCCAAGGCCTGGTCCGCTTCTGTTTCAGACGTTTCCGTGAACAGGATATCAAAGGCAATAACCGATGCCCCGCCTTTATCAAGCGCATCAATCAGTCGGGCATGGATGGCCCGGGACCAGGGCCACTGCTCCTGAAGGTTGCCAAAAGAGGGTTCATCGATCCCGACGATGACGATGGGCAGATCCACCCGGCCGGGTGCGGCCAAAATGGTCAGCGCATCAAAGCCGATCGATTCAACCCGCTGCCAGAAGGGCATCCGGAACAGGTAAAATACCACACCCCCAATTGCCAGTGCTGATATGATCGCGTTTACCGCCTGTTTTGACATGACAGGCTCCCCTTTAATACCGTAACGTGACTTCTGCCGTGTACTGCGTGCTGTTGTTTTCATCAAAGGCTCGATCCGCAGACACCCGAAACAGCCAGCTCTTATCCGAGGACTGCCAGTAGATGTCAGCGGATCCGCTCACCCCGGAGGTCAGTTCCAGGGTATTGGCTTCATCTTCAAATCGATCCGAGCGATAAACCAGCCGGGAAACCACGTACCACCCCCCTGGATCGGTCCATGTGGCACCCAGAACAGCCGTGTGCCTTGGAAGAAACGGCACCGCATTACCGGGGTATCTCTGCCCGGTGTTTTCAGATGAGGTATAAATATATTTGCCTGAAAGTCCCCAGCGATCCGTTAACAGATGGTTGAATGAAACAGAACATGATTTGATCGTCCCGGCCTCATAGCTTAGCAGGGAAGTGAATTCGTGCAGGGTTTCCCGGGTCAGTGACCCCAGATCCCTGGACCCGAGTTTCGACAAGTGATCCAGATCACCTATTGAAAAGGGAAGGCGGACTGAAAAGAGGTGATTGTCAATCATTTTATAGTCCACATCCGCACTGAAAAATGTTTTCGGTGTTGCCTCCCACTCCAGGCGGGCGCAATAACGCTTGAGCTCCCCGCCGCGCAGGACCATCTGATCCTCCAGGGGGATGCCTGCCGTGGCCACAGGACCCAGCGTCCCCTGGGATGAGGGCCGTATCCAATTCTGGTATGCCATACGGACCAGGGCACCCGGTTTAACCCGGTATACCAATCCGAGCCGTGGGCTTACCTGACGGTGACTGAACGCATCATCCTGGTCCCCAAAATCAATGACATCACCCGGCCGTAAGGGAAACCACCAATAATAGTCTTCATGGACCCGGCGCTGGTGCCATTGGTAGAACAGGTCCGCCTGAATCAACAGATCCGGGCTGAGCCTGACCCTGTCCGAGATATAAAAATCCCTGGATTTCTCTGAGTATTCCTGGTGAATCACATCATACACGGGTTCTCTCCAGAATGCCGCATCAAGCGGGTCCGACTGTTCAAGGTGAACAGACGTTTCACGATGGGCCACATCCAGGCCGTAGGAGATTTCATGGACATCAAACAGGTTAAAGGTGTGACGAAAGGCCAATTCCGGGCTGTTCACATCGACCCCCATATCTGAAGGGATGTGGATATCAAGGGTCAGGTTGAAGAAGTCGAAATCAAAGTATTCATCGTAACTGAACTCCCCTGCCTTGAACCAGAGCTGTGACACCGGTGATAATTTATAACTTGCCCCGAAATCAAACCGATCAGTTGTCAACTCCTCTGCAAGGTCCAATCGGTTACCTCCCCGGGTGGCCGTATACGTTCTATCATAGTTGCTGTGATCGACAAATCCAAAAAGGCCCAGGTGGTGTGACGGTTTGGCCCCCAAAGCCATGGTGGCCGCATTGAAGTCAATTTGAATATAATCAAAATCATGATCATGCGCTTCATATCCCAGGTAATATGCGGACGGGACGTATGCATTGCCGTAACCGCTGCCCTCGAAAAGCGGATAGACTCCCGATAACAGACTGCTCTCAGAGCGCCGGTATGAGGCGGTAAAATTATGGCCTGGTTTGCGGGTCAGCGTCTGGAAACGGGTATCGGATCCAAATACAGTGGGGTCGGATAAAAATCCCTGAAACAACTCCGAGTTTTTCAGAAACAGACCGGAATACCGGTCGGCCAAAAACAGGTGGCTCCCTGCCCAGTAAGGTGAGTAGGACTCATTGGCATACATCCGTGCCCAGTCCTCCATTCCCATGAATGCAAATGCCTGTCCCAGATTGGTGGTGCCACGCCGGGTATTGGCCAGCTGGTTCAGGGATTTAAGATACGGCATGAGTTCAAGTGCTTTTCGGGCCGATGCAACAGCCTTGGCTGGCTGGAGCAGGTCATTGTAAATGATCGCTTTGAGCATGTAAGGCATGGGATCCTTATCATCCAGCTCACTGACCCTGTCCAACTCCTCCATGGCCTGTGATACCCTGCCCAGCTGATAGTATGCGACACCGATATAGAGGCGTGCCCTGGCATACCCGGGCTCCATGATCCCGGCCCGGAGAAAGGCTTGGAGGGCTTCTTCTGTGGCACCCTGTTTGAGCAGCATCACCCCCTGGCCGGTCAGGGCCACGTAGTCCGATGGGTTCTGCTCCAACGCTTTGGAAAATGATGATTGGGCCGCTTTAAAATGATCCGTAAAACTTTGGAGTGTGCCCATTTCCCCGGAATATCCGTACCCATGGGGATTCAGTTCCAGGGCTTTGGTAAGCGATTGCCTGGCGTCACTCACATACGCCTGTTCAGACCGGATCACACCCAGGCCGTACCAGGCCCGGTCATCATGCGGCTTTAAGGCAATAGCTCTCTCATATGCCAGACGGGCGGCTTTGGCATTCCCTTGAATACGATGGAATTCACCCTGGACCAGTAATGCGTCATAGGCGTCACTGTCATTTTCAAACGCCTGTTGGAGTGCATCTTTGACCCGTGAAGGCCTGTCGGATATCAGGTAAACCCGTGCCAGCTGGCTGTAAGCGGCAGCGCTTTGGGGAAACCGGGCGATGGCATCCTGAACCTGCTGGAGCGCCTGTTGGATATCACCGTTGGTGATCATCAGATCGGACAGGATCAGGTAGGGTGCCGGGCCGGACAGGCTGGTTTGCCGGATCAGCAAATCCAGGACCTCAATGGCAGCTGTCTGTTCTTGGTCCAGGATATGAACCGAAGCCCGGGCAAGCGCACTCAATTCACGGGTCGAGGCCTGCGGTTTGACCTGTTTTAAGAATTGCCCGGCCTGCCGGGTCTCTCGGTTTTGAAGTGCGGCATAAGCAAGGCCCAGTAAGGCTTTTTGATGATCCTTATCCTTTTCAACCGCTGCTGCAAAACGGGACGTTGCCTCTTTCCACCGGCCCATTGCCGCCAGGATCATGCCGAGCTCGGCAAACCCATCGGCAGTATTTTTTAACGGGCGGCGCAACCGCTGTTTCAGTTCAGTCAGTGTTCCCGGGTAAAAGATGATATGGTAAAGCGGCTCAGCCGCGTACGCGGTCACCCACTGCACCCTGTCTTTGGGCCGGACAACCATGATTTTCACCGGCGCCTTTCCGACTTCTGCCCGGGCCTGTTCGCTGGGTTGGACAACCACCCGGCCGTAATCGTTGTAAAATACCACTTCACCCTTGAGCACGGTAATGGTGGCGGTGCCCTTTTCATCCACCTCAAGATCCCACTCCGTTCCCCGGATGGCGGCCGTGGCAGAAGGTGTTTCCATGATCAGCCCCTTGGGGATATCCTTGGTTTGTGTCCAGACCCGGCCGCGGTCCAACCGCAGGATGGTTTTTCTTTTGGGAGCATCAGGCGGGTCAGTTGACTTGACGCGAAGCAGGGTCTTCTGATTTAAACGGATCTGCGTGTTGTCCCCAAACAGGATTCCCATGCGGCTTAACCGACCGGTACGGACATAGTTGCCGCCATACAGGTCCTGGTTTACTCTGGCATCAGACCATGGTTTAATCTCATTGGGTCGGTAATGGCCAACCCCGGTAATACTGACAATTTCAGCAGCCGGGTTCGGGGTGGAGCGGGCAGGTGTATGCATGGCCAGGCCGATCGCCATGCCTACGAAAAGCATCTGGAGGAGTCGAAACATAATCCCTCCTTTCCCTGGCAGGAAGCAAATTGTACGTATGCTCTATTAATTGCATTTATCAGACCCTCAAGTCAATGCGAAACCTGTCGATTTTTTAACGAAAATCTACCATGCCGACCCTATGCCCATTATTCCTAATGCATAGCACCGTCTTGCCATATCATGTCACTGTCTGTATCAGGTCTGTGAAGGGGCGTGTGCTGCAGGCAGCTGGATGATGAACCGGCATCCCTGGCCAGGGACGCTGTCCACTGTCATTTCCCCGCCGTGGTTCTGGGTGATGATAAAAAAGGAGACTGACAGGCCCAGTCCTGTTCCGACGCCAACGGACTTGGTGGTGAAAAACGGTTCAAACACCCGTTTCCGGGTATCCTCATCCATTCCGGGCCCGTTGTCTTCAATGGAGATAAAGACGGTATGACCACGTCCCCAGGTCTTCAGAATAAAGCTAGGGGAAGGGACCGGTTTTTCTGACATGGCCTGGGCACCGTTTTTAAGAATATTGAAAAACACCTGCTGGATCTGGTTGCCCTCACACAATACCGGAGGTGTATCGGCGCGGTAATCCCTGGTGATCCGGATATCCTTGAAATCAAACTGTTTTTTGAGGTCATAGTCGTTCTGGGCCAGCTCAAGGGTCAGGTCCAGGAGATTTCCCGGGTTGTGAACCTCTTTCACCGGCTGAACCCGGCTGAATGAAAGCATGTTTTCCACAATCCGGGCAGCACGACTGCCTGCACTCCGCATCGATTGAAGCTGCCTGATGATGTTTCTTTTTTCGGCATAATCCCGGATGGCATCAAAAGATATACCAACCTCACCGGCGGTTTTGCGGTTGCCGGGAATGTCGCCGAGCAACCGGTTCGTGACCACCTGAGCCCCCTGGATCATTCCTGCCAGGGGGTTATTGATCTCATGGGCCATCCCTGCGGCAAGCCCGCCCACGGACATCATCTTTTCAGACTGGATCATGACCTCTTCCATTCTGACCCGGCTGCTGACATCATCCAGGCGGATGACGGCACCGTCTATTCCCTTGGATACCAGCGGATAGATCATGATATCTTCATACACCATTCCGTTTTTGACCTCCCGGGCCGCCTTCAGGGCTTTCTGGATCACCCTTCCGGTGATGGCCAGCTCTATTTTCTCCTTGTGACTCTCAAGGGAGGGCAATACCTCATAGAGTGATCTTCCAGTGGCATCTCCAGCGGGAACACCGGTGGCATCCTCAGCCATCCGGTTCCACAGGGTCACGGTGCAGGAGCGGTCCACCACCACCAGCACCGAGCGCATGGAGTCTATGATGTTGGACAGGTAGGTGCGAAGCTGAATCAACTGCTCTTCATCTTTTTTACGCAGGCTGATATCCCGGATGGCGGTTTTGATAATGGGACGGCCGCCGATTTCCATGGCCGACAATTGCACCTCGGTATAAAAATCCGTGCCGTCTATTTTTCGGTGACACCATTCAAAACGATTGGACCCGCGATCCACAGACTCCTTGATCCTTTGCAGTGCCAAGGTACGGGAGGATTCTCCGCCGGGCTGGTTTTGAGGAGAGAGTATAAAAGGCTCCTTGCCCACAATTTCATCTTTGCTCCTGGCACCGAAAAGATCCGCCGCCGCCTGGTTGCAGTCTATGAAAACATTATTCTCGATAATCAGGATGGCATCCCTGGAACTTTCATACAAGGTTCTGAAGTCCTTTTCAGCCTGTGTCAGGTCATTGAGTGTGGTTTCCAGTTTACCGGCCATCAGATTCAGGGTTTTGGCCAGGTGACCGGTTTCATCTTTTGCCGTGATTTCCAACGGAGCGGGAAAACGGCCCTGACTGATTTGGTCGGCAAACTCAACGGCACGGTTCAGGGGTTTGGAGATCTGTCTTCCCAGCAGCCAGAAAAAAAAGGCGGAAACCAGCAGTACGATCATGGATGCTGCTGTGACTTTGAATATAATGGTCTCCAGATGGCTTCCCAATCTTTGGGAGGTTTCAATAAAGTCCTCCTCATAGGCGGAAGCACCCAGGATCCAGTCCCAGGGTTTGAAATAGATCATGGCCGCATACTTCTTCCTGGGTTGGGAATCACCGGGATTTTGCCAGTCATAGCTGTACCAGGCCAATTCTCCGGGGTTTTGCTCGATCGCCCGCCTGAAAACCTCCCGGACAGGAAAAGTGCCGTCCGCGGATTGAACGTTCCAGACATCTTCACCGTCCCGCTCTCCCTTGCTGGATAGAATATACCGGCCCTTCTGTTTCCCTTTGGCGCCCAGGATAAAGAAATACCCGGTTTTCCCGACTGGTGTGTCCATGAATACGCGGCGCAGATTCTCCATCAGATCCTGCCGGATACCGACACCGTAACACCCGATAATTTGGTCATGTTGATCCCTCAGGGGCAGGACCGTGGACACAAAAACAAAATCCTCGATATAGGTTCGGCCCAGGGCGGTTTCGCCTGCAATAACCGACCTTGCAAAAGGATTGGGGCTGCCGTCGGCTTCCCTGGCCGGCAGCATGAACCCGATCTGACGCCTGCCGTCCCTGATCACTGAAGTGGCGACCCTTACAAAGTCCCCTTCTTGGCTGGTCCGGAGCATGATCGACGAATGATACCCCGTCAGGTTCATCATCTCATCCACCACCGGGGTGGCGATATGGGGTTCAGCGTTCAGTTTCAGTGGTTTCCCGCCAAGAAACAGTCTAGGGACTTGAATTTCCCCGGCATTGCCTTGGGGATCCATGGTGGTCAGGCGGTCTGTTTCAGTCCCCAGATGTGCCACGCCCTGTTTTTCCATGAGTTGCCTCATAATGGTCAGGGTGTGTTTTCGTTGCGTCACAGAGGCTTTGTGCATGGCTTCGCAGAGTCTGTACATGGCATGGGCCAGGGGGCCGACTTCATCGTGGATCTGTTTTTCAAGCTCCTTTTCCAGCTCATTTCTGTAGTCAGAGATGCCGGTCAGGAATACGGCCATGACGATTGCGGATGACGCGGTAATGAGTATCAGCGCGAGCAGGGTGATTTTAGTGCGAATTTTCGTCAGCCCTGTCCAGGTCTTGATCATTCTTGTGGGGTCCTGTGGATTTATTCTACTTGTGTAAGTGCACGATTATATCACAATGGCACCTTTTTTACAGAATATAAAACAGTTTTATGAAAACGCAAAAAATACTGATTCACCCACCTGCCTGCCTTGTCTGGTTGGTTGATTTTAATACGATATTCATGGATAATGATCCATGGCGCAGACAATACCCAAAAAGCCAAAATGGAGATGGTTCCCCTGACAGATGACGATAACAATCCGACCGGCCCCCGCTCCCAGGTGCGTTGCAGGGTTTGCGGCATACCGATAACCCATTGGCTGTGCGAGCCCGATATCAGGGTTATCAACAAAGTGAAAAATGAAAAATATGAAGATGGTGAACCGCTGGTGCCCCAGGGAATTATTCTTGATATTACCCATATTCTGGAAAAGAATGAATATTTCTGGGGCGCCCAAAACTCAGAGATCATTGTTAATCTCAATGACCTTGTCAACACCCGTGACGGCGGCGTGCGGCATGGCTGTTGCGGTGTTGACGGCAGTGACGGGATCAATCTCTTCTGCGTGAACAACCACCCCATCGGAACAGAGGTATCAGATTGCTACCAGCCCGAATTTGTTCACCTGCCTGTAGAATGTATTGTTGTTGAAGGCAGGGCTGTCGGGTTTAAAACCATTGTTCCCCGGGATAACCAGAGGGACAGACAGGTGCAAAAGAAGAAGCACGATGAAGGTTCATACTCACAGTTCCCAGATGGTTTTAATACAGAAAAAAGAATTAAAATTGAGGCTGAATTTTTCCGTCTCGCACTTACCTGCGGGCTGGTTGGTAAAAAAGATGTCGTGGGTTGGGCAGATACACTTATAGAAAAGGGAAATGATATCAACGTTGTTTTAGACCTGTCCCTGGCGGCAGGTAAGCTTCCCGGAGAGGTCACCCGGCTTCTTGGAGAATTTCCCGGACAGTGTGAACTGGCCTATCCTGTTAAAATGCTCCTGGCCTACAGCCACTCACTGGTTACAAACACGATGAAGCGTCCGGAAGAAATCCTGCTTGCCCTTAGCGACTTAGTCGCTGTTGACAGGGTGCCGGAGTCTGTGAAACACGATATTGGCTGGCTTGAAGAGCTCCGTTATATGGCCCAGAGTGATGAATTTACAACCACTTACGAGACTGGAGATGAAATAGTGCTCTATTTGGCCAAGTATGCAAAGTACCGTCGGCTGGTACCCCATGTCCGGGCGTCGTCATAGGGCAAAATGAATATGGGCCGATTCAACCTTCCATTATTTTTTATTGTTGTTCTTTTGGCCGGTATCATTGCCATACCGCTAAGAATTTATACAAGCCTGACCATCTGGGTAATCATTGCACTGGCACCCATCATAAGTTTCATCACTCTTTTTTTGTTTTCTATCGTTGTTGACTTTTGTGACGCTGACAGACAAAAAACGCCAGGCCCATCAATACATCCATCAAAGGATTGGATAGATCCGCCAAAAGTTCGACACGGTGAAACGCCTTTGGATCTTTTTTGCCCAAAATGCGGCTCGGATCAGATTATGGAAATTATTTACGGCCTGCCGCCGATAACAAAAGCGCTGCAGAAAAAACTGGATAACCATACAGTAACCCTTGGCGGATGCATGATTGGGGAGGAATCCCCAAGGTGGGCATGCGCCATGTGTCATTGCCGGTTTCAATCGCCCCCGATCAGCAGAAAACAGGCCGCTCAGATGATTCATCACATTATAAAAGAGGTCGATGCCATTGAACGTGATGATGATGAATTAATAATCATCGAGTCAGAGACGATTGAAAAGGAATGGGGATGGGTGTTCTTTTATTCGTCAAAAAAGTGGGTGGAGACGAATGACTTTCAATATGCCGTGGCTGGGAACGCACCCTATATTGTATTGCGTCATAGCGGCAAAATCCTGGAAACAGGCACCGCATATCCAATCGATCATTACATCACCCGTTTTGAAGAAACCGGTGATCCACACGGATAGTCACAAAGGGTATACAGATGAAAATCATTGAATTCAAATTCGAGTATCTGCCTGAATCGGCTCAGTTCTGTACTGACACGGTGATTCATACATTTCATGAAACCGGATTTATTGAGTTTAAAGGGTACTGCATGATCAACTCAATGGCCTCACCCGTTGACATTGAAATTGAAGCGCAGGAAAAGGATAGATATATACTTCATATCCATACGGTCTGCGAGTTGATTGCCATGAGTGAAAAATGCATCTTCCTGAGTGGAAAAATGGAATGCAACGCGGTCAACCAAAGCTTGCAAATGACTGCCCGGGAACGGATAATCAGGGAACATTGACCATGCAGCCTCAAGTGGTGTATGGAAATATTGTTGAGCAAGATGTTGATGTCATTATTAATCCGTGGAATAGAAATATAATTCCATGGTGGCTATTGCTCCCCCAGGGCGTTTCAAAAGAAATAAAACGCAAAGGCGGATATGAACCATTTAAGGAACTTGCCCAATTTGGACCTATGGCGCTGGGATGCGCCCGCCTCACATCTGCCGGGAGACTTCCATTCAAAGCCATCATTCATGTTGCAGGCATCAATATGTTTTGGATGGCATCAAAGTATTCCATAGCAACTTCAGTCATAAACGCCATGCGAATAGTAAATGAAAAGAAATTTTCATCTGTTGCGTTTCCCCTGATTGGTTCCGGTTCAGGAAACAGAGGTAAAACATTCTCTTTGAAGACCATGATGGAAACGTTTCAGGACATGGAATCAACGGCCGACGTCCGTATTGTTCGTTATCAGGTCAGGTAAGGTTCCAAAGTGCTTGCCGGAATTTTTTCAACAGTCTATATAGATGCGTATCTGCCAGGGGGTGAATAATGAATATCGTTTATGTAAATAAAAGACATCGATGTCGAAAAGGAACCCTTGAAGAAACCGAAAATCGGTTTTGGGTCAAGCCAAACTTCCGGGAACGACTTATCGATAAAAGAATGGTAGGGTTTGATTTAAATCAGCTTGAATCAATAAAAGAGATGCCAACCATTGCCGAAAAAGTGTCATCAGCGCTTCCGCTGGTTTATCTGCTAATGGTTTTTAAGGATGAAAGGCAAGTCGCCATAGGGGTAGATGAAGAGGGGTTATACGCCATTACGGCAGCGTTAAAAATCGCCGGGCAAAGAAACGATGATGTTTCAAATTCTCTGGTCTACACAGCGCTTTAGAAAAACGGATAAGGAACTATTTCATTGAGTATCAGACCCTGGGCAGCTGTTTTGATTGTATTCCTGATGATACCTGGCTTAAGCCAGGCAGATACCAGCACCGATGATAGAGAGGCCATCGTACTTGCCCACCCCAAACAGGTGGACATGGGACAGCCTTTTCTTGTTCGGTTGACATCTGTTCAGGCCTTTGACAGGCTCTCTGTTAATTGGATGGAACAGGAGTTTACACCGTCAGTCTCCCAGTGGAATGACCGTCATGTGGCCATTGCCATGTTGGGTACAGATGTGCTTACCCTCAAACCCGGTCGCCACACACTTCTGGTCAGGGCCTGGACAGGGGGAAAGGAGACCGTCTGGAAACGCTCGGTGATAATTGTTGCCCGGGCATTTCCCCGCCAGGATCTGAACCTGCCGTCAAAGATGGTGACCCCTCCCGTTGCTGAACTTGAGCGAATAAAGAGGGAAAGGACCCGGACCCGGAAGGCCAAAAAAACCTGGTCAGCCCAGCGGTTGTGGCAGCTCCCCTTTCACAAGCCGGTGAAGGGAAAGACCACCAGTGTTTATGGTCTGCAGCGGGTGCTGAACGGCAAACCCAAAAACCCACACCGGGGAATGGATTTCAGGGCACCCACAGGAACTGGTGTGGAAGCGGTGGCAGACGGCAGGGTGATCCTGGCTGAAGCCCACTACTATGCCGGTAGCTCCTTGTACATCGACCACGGAAACGGTGTGATTTCTCTATACTTTCACTTGAGCAAATTCGACGTTGTTCAAGGGGATCTTGTAAAAAAGGGGCAAATGATCGGACGATCCGGTTCTACGGGGCGGGCCACGGGTCCTCACCTGCATCTTTCTATATCTGTACAGGGCCAGTTGGTGGATCCGGCACCGTTGTTTGAAAAGACAACCGACCAATTGCTCAGGTGAGATGCACGTGAAGAGGCGTGGTTTCAATTGTCATCACCAATAACAGGGAAGGTCCGAAGCAGGCAAGCCCTATAAAAAATTCCTTTTTCTGTAAGTGTCTAATACAGTTTTAATATATTCTATCTACTATGACTGCGTTTTAGAACGTATCTATTAATTAAATTTTAACTTATGCAGAAGATCAACTGCTATAAACTAAAAGGAATTTAAAATTGATGGGACCTATCTTTTCATCCTTTGCAATGCGGCACCTGAAAGAAGGAATCAGACTGATAATTTTTATTACAGCCATTTTCAGCTTAACAGCCTGCACATCACAAAAAACTGCACCCCCCTTTGATCCTAGAAAATGCGTTGAAGAAATTCCTGCCAAGGTAAAGGGATTGTCCATTGTTTCAGGACCGAGAAGCAAAAAAAGCATCATCCGGGATATGGTGCCTGCGGTCTGCAACGGCCACGTTCTATACAATCGTATGGCATCACAAGGCATGGCAATCAATAAAGGGACGATTCTTTTCAGGGTGCTCGTAGAGTATAATGGTGAGGTTCAAAAAGTCGTCATCGAAGAGACAACCATTCAATCCAAGGTTTTTCTCCAAGAAGTCTCTGATTTTATATCGGATACGGATTTTGTTTTCTGGGGCGGGAACGATGAGGAAACCGTGTTTCTGTACCCGATGACATTCGGTGATTAGAGGAGCCCCGGGGTCTGCATGATCTGAACCTCTCTTTCGTCTCCTTAGGAATAAAAAAAAGAGAGCCCTGTTACAGCGGGGCTCTCTTTGTTTTTAATTCAATGAAACAGCTGACTTTGGCCTGTTAGTTAAACAGGTTGATAATCCAGGCAGCCTTCTCGGAAATATAGACCGTATCCGTTTCAGGCGCGTATACCGCCAGACCCGGAAGTTCGATTTCCCAGTCCCATCCGGTGAATTTCATGGTATCTTTGCTCATGGGAATCTCAGAAACACCGGCTTTGAGAACAGGATTCTCAGGATCGGTCTTATCGAGCTGAAAAGTACCTGTGATCGCGGTCGCGGCATCCACATACAGATCACTGGTGGTTGCGGCAAGGTCCACACCAATGGCGTCAGCCGCCATCAATGCCAGCTCGGTGTTGTCAATGATACCTGCAGGCGCATCTGCACCATAGACCCAGAGCGGTACAGTCTCACCATTGTGACCGTGGGTGGTCCAACCAATGGCTGTATGATTTTTACTGATTACATGGGAAATAGAGTAGCTGAGGCCGGCACCTGTTTCTTCATCGTAGTCCAGAATTTCCTGGGCTTCAGTTTCATCAATAACAATATTCCAGTACAGAGAAATTGTTGCAATGATATTTGCAACAGAGGTGTCGCTGCCCATCATGCGAGTAAGCCCGCCAGCGGTGATGGTCATTCCCTTCAGGGGATCTACAAGATCTTCAATGGTGGTTTCCGTATACCCCATGGCTGTGTAATAGTGACCGATTTTCATACCACCGGTGTTGTGGTCAGGGTATGCAAGAACAAGCGTTCCGGGGTTCTGGTCGGCAAAATCACAGGCTGCTTTTACGGCATCATCAAAGGCAATAAAATCCCGGGTCATGTAAACCGGGTCATTGGCATGGCCGGCCCAGTCCACCTGGGAGCCTTCAACCATCAGGCAGAATCCATTGTCGTTTTGTGCAAGCAGTTCGATGGCTTTTGAGGTCATCTCGGCAAGAGACGGTTCATGGGTGGCAAAGTGCTGGCGATCCATGTCCGGCTGCATATGGCTGTCATCAAACAGGCCCCATACATTGCCTGAGGTAAGCTCTGCCATATCATCTTTGTTGTCCACAAACCTGTAACCGCGGTCCAGCAGCACCTGCATCAGATCTTCACCATCTGTCCGTTTCCCGCCCCACTCTGCACCGAAGGTCGTGGTATAGGTGTTGCCTGAAGGGATCAGGTGTCTGGCACCACCACCAAAAACAACGTTGATGTTGTTGTAGACCATATGTTCCATGATCTCGTTGTCCATCCCTCTATCCTGAATATGACAGGCAAACGCGGCAGGCGTGGCATGGGTGACCCGAGAGGTGGAAACAATACCGGTGGACTTGCCGGCGGCCTTAGCAGCTTCTATAACACTGGCAACCGGTGCATAGGGTTCGGCAGTCGGCGTGAAACCGGTCAGAAGATCTGTGGTACGGGGACCGACACCCAGAAACCGTACCGTTGTTTTATGACCTGTAGCAAATGCGGTCGCTGCTGCGGCAGATCCGGGAATGACTGAGTTGGCCATGTGAACCTTGACGCCGCCGCCATCCATTTTATCCACCTGAAGATCCTCACCTTTGTACCAGCGTGCAACCGTCTGGACTGTCTCATCACAACCGTCAGGGATCATGATAATCACATTCTTGAACCCACTGTACTTTGTATCACCATGGCCATAAGACCAGGCACTTTGCACCATGAGCAGTGAAAGTCCCAAAACAACGAGTGAGACCACGATACTTCTTTTAAATCTGAGTAACATCGATTTTTCCTCCAAACTTAAATAGTAATGATTAGACTGCGTTCTTTTTTTCAAATACGAATAAAAAACCATGATCCATGATCAAGGTTAGGTCCGGCTGATATTCTTTCCCCTGGTTCCCCCCTTTTTAATAACGAAAATTCCCCTTAAACCCTGTTGAGAGGAAGTCTCGAATCTTAGTAGAACATTGCTGCGCGTCACTTCTTCATCGCAACTACTGCTTCAAACGCAGAGTTAAAAGCGATAAATAAGAGATCTTTGATATCAAATATTCCACGAGAGGCTATAGTTTTCTAGTTAAATTTAAATGAGCAGACGATTAGACTTTAATTATGAGACCCAATGCCAATCACCCGGGTTGCTGATTTTATAACTATTTGTTTTCAAATAGAAAACAAAGCTTTCACATCATTGATTGTCGGTATAAAAAAATAGTGATGGATTTATTAATAACTAATGATCTTTGTCAAAATCGATAAACTTGGGCCGATTTGCAAATAAAATTGCTAAAACGGTTGGAATGCATTAATACTATCGGGTGACTGTTAAAATTATATAAGTTCCTGTTCATATAGACATAGAGGATACCCATGGCCAGACATCACCTAAGCATTGAAAAAATCGGCGGCACGTCCATGTCACGATTCTCTGAAATCGTTGACAATATCATTCTCAAAGACGAAGAGCATGCATATGGCAAAATTTATGTCGTATCAGCCTATGCAGGTATTACCAATGATCTGCTTGAACATAAGAAAACCAATCGGCCGGGTATATATAAGCTCTTTGAAGATCAGCAAAACTATCCTATTAAAATGATCCGGCTGCAGGAGTCACTCTACAGGCTTAATGAGACCTTTGGCGATATCGGGCTTGATGTTAAAGAGGCCAATGATTTTATAGGTGACAGGATTGACCAGGCCATAAACATCCTGCGCAGCATGGATAATGTTCTGGCCTCGGGCTATGTCAGTCGTGAGAAACTGTTGCTGGCCGGCAGGGAGCTTTTAGCCTCTCTTGGGGAAATGCACAGCGCCTATAACTCTGCAAACATTCTTAAGAACAGAGGGTACAACACGACCTATGTTGATCTCAGTGGCTGGGATGACAGCCGCCAGTTGACCATTGATGAGCGTATAAAAGACAGTTTTGCCCAAATTGACCCCTTCTCCACCATCTGTTTTGCAACGGGTTACACAAAAGGAACAGAGGGAATCATGCGGGAGTTCGATAGAGGATATTCCGAGGTAACCTTCTCAAAGGTTGCGGTATTATTGGGCGCTGATGAGGCAATTATTCACAAGGAATATCACCTCTGCTCGGGTGATCCGCTGGTCATCGGGGAAGAAAACGTCAAACCGGTCTGTAATACCAACTATGACGTGGCTGACCAGCTGGCGGATGTCGGCATGGAGGCCATACACCCCAAAGCATCAAAACCCCTTGAGATTAAAAATATCCCCATCCGGGTGAAAAATGCCTTTGACCCTGATCACCCAGGAACTCTCATAACAAAGGATTTCATCGCCCCGGAGTCAAAGGTCGAAATCGTTACCGGTTCCAAGGAGGTGACCTGCATGGAAATTCACGACACCAGAATGGTGGGAGAAGTCGGATTTGATCTGCGAATCATGCAGATTTTCGACAAATACGATGTGTCCTACATCTCCAAGATGACCAATGCCAACACCATCGATATGATCATTGAAGAAAGGGACTGTACGCCCCATTTTCTGGCTGAACTCAATGAGGCCATGGAAAAGGTCACCATAAGCCCTGTGGCCATCGTGTGCGCCATTGGCTCAAACATTGCCCAGCCTGGAATCATGGCCAAAGCGGCCCAGGCTCTGGCTGGCAGGTCCATCAATATCATCGCTGTTTCACAGACAAACCGGCAGACCAACATGCAGTTTATCGTTGAAAGAGACCAGTTCGCCGAGGCCCAGATCGCTCTTCATGGCGCACTGTGCACCTGAAACGCAAAAAGGCCCTATGAACCCAAATCTGCCATAGCAGTATGACTTATTGTTCTTAACCGAGTCCTAATGGTCGCTGATACCAGGTTCATATGTCAGATCTATCTTCGGCAATGGTTTTCCGCTTAGAGTCGCCTCAAATGCAAGCAGACGTTTATAGACAGACAGCAGCTCAACGATTGTCGTCCACGAGTTGACCAGATACTGAAACGAATTGCTCACCTGGTTGAAAGCGGTGAGTATTTGCTGCAGGATGCCAAAAGTTATGGTGCCTGCGGCGATTGTTGGAACCAGGATCAAATAGACAAATATATTGTCGGCCTGCAGGTAAAGACTCCGGGCCACATTGAAATACATATAGTGAAAATAAAGGCGGAAATAGTTTCGCCGCACATTGCTAAACAGCTGCTTCAAACTTACTGGTTGAGCTCTAATTTCATCGTCCTCACCATAGACCAGCTCCTTACGATAGGCCGCCTCAACCCGTTGATTTTTAAACTCCAGCCCCGGCAGCTTGATACCGACACCGGCAAGCAGGCCGGTCCCAAAAAGTGACCAGAGGATAGCAGCGGTAAAAAGAGGATAAGGGATAGCCCCGACAACCGGAAGTTCGGTGACATGCTGTGAAAGTGACCATAGCACGGGCAGGAAGGCAAACAGTGTCATCACCGCATCCACCATGGCAACCCCAAGGCTCTCCATAATCGAGGCAAATCGCATGGTATCTTCCTGGATGCGCTGAGAAGCCCCCTCGATATGGCGAAGCTCCTTCCAATAGCCGGTATAGTATTCGTTCATGGCTGTTCGCCAACGAAAAATGTAATGGCTTATAAAAAATCGGGTAACAACAAATACACCTATTGCCAGAAAGGCTATCTGAGCAAAGACCAAAATTAGGTCATACATATCAGAGGCCGGGACTGAAGCCTCTGCTGAAAGAGCGTTTTGAACGGTATCAAAAAATGGCCGCCGCCAGTTATTAATAGCCACGGAGACCTGTACAGAAAAATAGGTAGAAAAAAGGATGCCGGCAGACCCAAGGATTGACCAGAATTGCCATGGATGGGGTGAAAAGATCATCCATAAGCCCGCAAACAAAAGCACTGAAGCCGTGTAATAGATATAGAGCAGCAGAAAGGAGTCGGTGACAAAATGACCAAGCCCAATGACAGGGGATTGCTGGGTTGTGGTAAGGTTTAACAACGATCCCAGATCATCTTTAAAGAGATACCAGATGGTGATCGAAATAGCGATCCAGGCTAAGAGCAGGGGAAAAAAAAGCCTCGGGTTTGGAAAAAATGATTTAAACATAATGCGTTATACCCTCGCTATTGATGAAGGGATCTATATATAACTGTATTCAACTTTGAAAAAGACATTATTTGAGCAGAAGTTAGAAAAAATTTCAAGTATGAAACGCAAAAAGGCCCTGCCGTCTCGTACGAGAAGACAGGGCCTTTTCAAAGATAACCCGGCAGCGTCCTACTCTCCCACACAGTCTCCCATGCAGTACCATCGGCGCTAAAGCGCTTAACTTATGTGTGAAAAAGTGGCTAAGCCTCACGACCTATTAGTATCGGTTAGCTCAATACATTACTGTACTTACACACCCGACCTATCAACCTTGTAGTCTTCAAGGGGTCTTC
>QZLA01000036.1 GCA_004796375.1 Desulfobacteraceae bacterium | reverse complement strand
GTGGATTTACAGATCCTGAAACTGCTGGATTGTTCAGCCTCCATAAGCATATCGATCTGCTCCAGGCATCCGTGGACAAGATCATCGGTCATGTTGCACACACAGGGGGAATTGCCGCCAACAGAGGTGGCTATGACATTGATGCCCCCCTGCCGGAACCCCGGGGCGTAACAGGTGTCGAATATATCGGTCCGGCCCAGGGCATGATGGATGGCGTATTCAAACATCATGTGGTTGTGGATATCCACGAAAATGCTATCCCGGTTCAACCTTTGGGCCCGGGGGCTCAGATCGCCCCTACTCATTTTTACAAAATCGGTTTTACCGGTCATCTCTTCCTCTAACCCGCCGGATTCAAGATATCTCGGGTGCGCTCAAACAGATCCAGGCCCTGCTGCTTGAGCCAGTATGGGATATCGATCAATACCCAGTTTTCAGACAGCTTGTCCCCTTTCCGGCAATAGACATCCACCACCTGCATGGTGGCGTTAATTTTACCCCCGGGAAGTCCCAGCCAACCCCCAAGCGGGGTGTTGGATAGATTCGGCCATCCAAAGAAGCAGGCAAAGTTGCCTTCGGCAAACCGGCAGACATGGCCCACAAATTTCTTGTCGGTCAGGTTGTTTCTGAACGGCAGCTGGTGCTGCATCTGGTAACGCGGGATGGTATAGGTGGCGCCAACACCGGCAGGGCCGTACCAAAGCATGTCAGGCGACCAGGTTTTTTCTAAGGTTTCCGGCGGACACCCCATGGATCCGCTCTCGTTGAGTGCTGCCAAATCATTGATCATCCGGTTGACAAGATCCAGGGTGTCAACCCCTTCCGATGGCGGTGCATCAGTAAACAACAGCCCGTCATGATCCCGGGGGCCGGGATAGTTGTAATACACCCCGGTGGAGGGCGGCAGGGGATAACACCCGGCCTGGGCCATCAGGCCGATGAGATCGATGAACATCCCGGTGCGGGTAATCTTACCCCCTTCTACCCGGCTGAACTCGGCGTATCTCAGGTTCACGATTTTCCGGGTGGCCCGGATCCCTAAGAAATCCCGGTCAAATAACCCCATGAAATTGCCCATGCTCATGACCCAGGTACCTGCAGCGTTCTTATCGGATTCGATTTCGTTGATTCCGGCTATGAAGATGTCCTGGCGGCGCTGCATCCGGGTCAGCGACTGTTTCAAAGGGGTCCAGAAACACGCTGCCGTCTGATCTGGGCCCGAAAGCTCCCTAAAGGGATACACACTCTGGCAGAAATAATCTTCAGATGCAAAGGATTTGAGTGTATGGGCCACTGTTTCCGGTGTGGCGGCTTCCATGGCATCAAAATACTGCCTGACAATGGATTTGGCTTCCTGGAAATTTGTCATGTCGATATTTTAACCTTAATTTGAGTGATCCATTGGATTGTTTAGAGACTGGGCCTGGGCTTCATTGTGAACCAGGTGTAACAGTTTTGTTCCCTTGTAAGGCTTTCCTGATTTGAACTCACAGGGCATATCCGTGGTCAGTTACTGCCCTATTCCGGTTAGAATAACAGATGCGGTTTATTGGTTCCTGCGACCAGGTGCCGCAGGAACCAATGTGATCTTAATTTAGGCGTCGGTTTGAGGCGTATAGATCTGTTTGAGCAGTGCGATTTCGTCGAAGTAGGTCCACTCCTCAAGAATTCTACCATTTTTTACCCGGTTGTGACTGATGCCCATGAGATACACCGGTTTCCCGGTCGGGGCACCATAGATGCCGGGGCCTTTGTGGGTGCCGTTGAGGCTCCAGCGGGTCATGGTCTTGTATCCCTTTACGTCATCACCCATACAGTAGAAATGGTCCACCGAGAGTTTGGCATCCGGGATGGCGGCCAGTAGCGACAGCACCAGGGCCGTGTATTCAGCAGAACCATACAGGTGGCGGTTGCAGGTGGTATGGCAGATCACATTTTTATCATAGTTGTCATCAATCTTGTTCAGAAGTCTCATGTTCCAGATCTCATGGAAGCTTTTGCGCATGAAATACTCGACGTCTGATTCTCCAGATTCCTGGGCACGCATGGCATCCGGGTCAAATTGACCGATGGACCGTTCAGGCAGTCCTTTGCCGTGTGTTTCCCCTTTTTTCGTGGTCTGCTGGGAGACCAGTCCCTTGATCACTTCATCCCGGTCAAACCCGAGCTGCATCACGAGACCCAGTTCATCCCGGGCGATCCACTCTTCAATAATGATATTGTCTTTGACCAGGCAGTTGGCAATACCGGTCCGGATGACCCGTTTGCCGGTCGGAGGGCCATAGATGCTATGTCCGGTGTTGTGGGCCACCCAGGTAATCCGGTGGGAGGTATGAAAGCCGTCTGTTTCATTGCCGCACCAGATCACCTCATCGGCAAACAGTTTAACATCAGGAAACGCGGCCAGGGTTTTCAAGGTATTTTCCACAACAATCTCCCGTCCGTAGGTCAAACCGTCTGAGGTCCATATGGGAATATTATGTCCATAGTGGGTATAGATCAGCCCCACCCCTTTTTCTTCCCAGATGCGATGGGTACACCGGACAATGTAATCCACGATATCGGTGTAACAGGGCTCAAAGCCTTTCAGATCCTGAACTCGCTGGGCATCTTGATTTCTAAGATACCCGATATCTCCCTTGCTTTGAAGGGAAATATCATCAGCAATATGGCCGGGGTTGATCTCTTTACGGGCTGATTTGCCTTGAGGGGATTTTTTCGGTTTTTCATTTTTGGTATTTTCTGGCATGGGGATCCTTTCTATTATCTTAACGTGTTGATTTTAGAGGGGGATAAGATATGGGTAACTATCGCCTGATTCTTCGGGTTTGTCAAGACGGTCCCGATCAGAAAAGGGCGGCTTCCTCACCACCTTTTTCAAACAGATGGATCTTATCCATGTTCAATACGAGATCAAGACTCTGATGAGGTTCGACTACTTCAACCTCAGCTTGGACGACCATAAATCCATTGGGATACTGTTTTCTAAGATTCTCGATTTTGATGGTTGCCATAGGTTTTCCTTTGAATCGGATTAATTACCCGTATAACGTTCAAAATCAGATATGGTCTTACGGGCAAGGGAAGCCAGGGACACCGAGTCACTCATGAGCATAAGCATCTGGTACCCTCTGTCATATTTTTCTTTGGCATGTTCAGGCGTGGTGGTGGTGCCCAGGATTTTTCCGGCATCGAGGACCCGTTCTTCAATCCGAGAGATCAGGGCCTGCACCTCTGGATGACCCGGATTGCCCAGGTGGCCCATGGATGAGGCAAGGTCCATGGGGCCGATAAAAATACCGTCCAGTTCCTGAACAGACAGGATATCAACCAGGTTGTCCGCCGCCATGGGGGTTTCTATGGCAGTGATCACCAGGGTTTCATCGTTGGCTGATTCCAGGTAGGATACGGCCTCTTGACCAAAGCCGGCGGCCCGATGGCTTCCGGCCACCCCGCGGTTACCCTGGGGCGGATATTTACATGCACTGACCGCCTTTTCTGCCTCCCCAGGCGTATTTACACTTGGGATGAGCACACCTGCAACCCCGGTATCAAGGATCCGCTTGATAATGACGGCATCATTCCAGGGGGCTCGGGCAAAGGGAACCGTGTCTGTACTCGATATGGCCTGGACCTGGGATACCAGGGTCAGGATATCGCCGGGAGCGTGCTCCATGTCGATCATGAGCCAGTCAAACCCTGCGCTGGCCATGATTTCAGCGGTTAACGGGCTTGCCAGCTGCAGCCACGCTCCCACTGTTTTATCACCTCTTAGCAGTTTTTTCTTTACCGGATTTTTCATGGGTTTGCTTATGATTGAGAGTAAATGTTCTGCGCAGTGTCAAACATCCTGATGATATTCTCGACCGGGATATCGTAACTCAGGTTGTGACAGGGTGCAAGAATATACCCACCGTTTTTTCCAAGATCAGATATCCTTTTTTTGACTTCAGTCTCAACCTCGCCCACGGTGGCGTTGGGCATCACCTGCTGGACGTCTATGGCACCGTGAAAGCATAATCTGTCACCAAACTTTGCCTTGAGTGCCCGTGTGTCTTCCATGCCCTTGGTGGAGGTCTGGACCGGGTTCAGAATATCCACGCCGATTTCGACAAGGTCCTCAATCAGGGGTTCAATGGCACCGTCACTGTGAAACATGATCTTTGCATCGGTCAGGTTCTTTATGTGATCATTGAGGGCTTTGAATTTGGGCTTGACCTGTTCCCTGAACATGGCCGGAGACATCAACAAAGATCCCTGAGTGCCCAGGTCATCCGTGATGTAGATGATCTGGACATATTCGCCGACCTGTTCCAGGTAGTTGGTGTACATACGGCAGAACAGGTCCAGAATCTTGTCTAAAAGCGCTTCGGCATAATCCTTTTTCATGGCCAGGTCCATGAAAAAGTTCTCATATCCACGGGTCCACAGACAGGATTGCAGGATACCGCCCTTGATACCATCGGCGCCTACCACATAATCGGTGTTTTCATAGAGATCCTTAGCCCGTTCCCTGAATCCTTTGAACATGTCCGGGTGATCAGGGTCGGGCCATGGGTGGTTTTCCAACTCCTTCATGGTGCCCTGTTTCAAAGGTGTATCCACCATGGCGTAGTAGTCTTCCATTTTGTGAAATGTGGTCCCCCACATGTCGATATACCCTTCTTTTTTTTCATTTTTAAAGGGTTGAATACCGACCCAGTTAGGAATCAGCCATCTGAAATCCACACCGAACATCTGCAGCAATTTTTCATCCGGAACCACTGTCTGTCCCATCATGTCCAGAATAGTGTCATGGTTCTTCATCCATGCCGGTTCACCCAGGTGTTCATAGAGTTTCTGGTACTCGAATTTGTGCAGGGAACCCACCTGCTTTCCCATATCAATGGGAACCCGGTCCGGCTGCTGGTGGTTCATGGCCGCGAAAAACCGCTCCCTGGGTTTCATCTGTGCTGTCATTTTTCTGTTTCCTTATTACATGTTACCGAAAGAAGTTTCCGCAACGGCCCGAGGTGCTTAATCCATAACCGTTACGGAAACGGATCCGGTTCTAGTGAAATACCATCGGCGTGATGCCGGTCATATGGCAGAACTGGACCAGTTCCTGGACCCAGGACCCTGCCACACCGGAGATATGATTGGATCCGAATTCATCAATAATGGCTTCCAGATCGGCAGGTGTCTTGACAAAGGCAGTCGGAAGTTGATGGGGGCCGCGGGCTTCAATAAAGGCCGCCTGCTTCTCCTGGGACAGTTCAATGGCGTCGCCAGGGATAATGGCCATACGGTACTGCCCGTCAAACCGGTACAGCCGGGCCAGTGTCATGGGTCCGGGCGCGGCTGAAAAATAGGTGGAGCATCCGCCGGCAGGGCGAACAGACGGGCGCAGTTCCACATGCTTGAGGTTTTCCGCTGCAGTGTCTGCACGGCCTGCAAACCAGGTACACATGGCACCGCAGTTGGGCAGGTACAGAACATTGTCCTCATGGTCCATGTGGCTCAAATCTCCGAACATGGGCGGCAGACCCCCTGAAACGTTTTTCAGGACTTCCATGGTCAAGGCGCCGTCACCGTCCGCTTCACAGGACATGGATACCGGTTTCTTTTCACCATCCGCGTCAAACGTAGAGGGCAGAAATGCAGCCGAGATACATTGCGGTACATAATCATTACTCAGGTCCGGCATGCATTTGACCGATACAAACCCCAGATGTTTTTCCTGGATGATATCCTTGGTGGCCAGATAGCATTTTACCTGGTAACTCAACTTTTCACGGGTCAATGCCGCATCGTTATACTGAACCTGCTTGGTGTTCTGTTCCAGCCATGCGACCATGCCATCAGCGCGTTTGTCCTCGACCTGTTCCGCCCGCCGGATAATTTCAAGCTGGTCAATATGCTCCACATCCACCCCAAACATCTTGCGCCACTGCATGGCATCAAATGAGCCGGTATCGATGCCGAGAGACCGGCCGCCGAAGAAACCGAACACCTCTCCTTTGAGCATGGATACGGCAGACGCTGCTCTCAGATAGGGCATCAATTTGTTTGTCATGGCCTCGGTATTGAAGTTCTCACGGATTCTCAGATGGGTCTTTCCGATCTGCTGGAGTGCGCCACCGGCCCCTAGGAATCCGACCATACCGTGGGTGGCTGCGCTTTTACTGGTGATAATCACCACGGGCTTATCAATTCGCTGGATTCCGTGGATCACCAGGTTAGGGGATGTCCAGCAGGGGATATGGGCCACCAGCACATCAATATGGTTCCGGCTCAGCGCGTCGGCCTGGTCATTGATCTGGTCCCGGGTTCTGGCCACTTCAGGATTGGAAAACAGATCGATGGGCAGTGTTTTTAAATAGGAGACGGCTTCATCGTGGCGGGGCATGGTCAATGCGCCAAACACCTTGTCCCACATGTCCTGGCGTTCATCGCCAAAGGTCATCAGACCCACTTTCGGGTTGCTCATTCTTTAAACTCCTTCCAGGGTTAATACTTAAACGTTTTCCCGGTCAAAGGACTGGATTATCCTGCCGCCGTCCTGATAGATGGTCTGGCCCATGATGAATCCGCAGTCTTCACAGGAGAGGAATACCGCCAGCCGGCCGACCTCTTCCCCGGTACCGATCCGGCCTTCAGGGGTCCGTCTCAGGATGGCATTCATCACGGTTTCATCATCTGCCACCCGCTGCATCAGTTCGGTCATGATGGGTCCGGGGCCGATGGCGTTCACGCGGATGCCATAGTCGATCAACCCAAGGGCCATGACTTTTGTGAGCTGGTTAATGCCGCCCTTACTGGCTGAATAGGCCACCTGGTTTTTTAATCCAAGAACCGCCATCACAGAAGACATGTTTATGATGTATCCGCCATGCCCCTGCTTGACCATCTGGCGGGCCGCAGCCTGTCCGCACAGGAAAATCCCTTTAAGGTTCGTATCAATGATACGGTCCCAGTCCTCCTCGGTCACATCCAGAAATTCGGCTTTCCCGTTGGTGCCGGCATTGCTGAGCATGATGTCGATCTTGCCGAAGTGTTCCACGGTTCTTTCGATCAACGCGTTGACCTGGGTACTGTTTGCAACATCGCAAGGGACAAACAGGGCTTCCCCGCCATCCCGGGTAATGTTCTCAACCGCGGCTTCGCCTAAGTCCCGGCTTCGCCCGGTGAGTACCACCTTGGCACCCTCCTTGATATATTCTTTGGCGCAGGCCAGACCGATGCCCTTGGTTGCACCGGTGACCACTGCGACTTTACCTTTTAATTTCATGGGTTCCTCTTTGTATCCCGGAAGCGGCGCCGCCTGCAAAGAGGGTCCGCTTCCGGTCCTGAGTGTATTAAATCAGTCTTAAATGGCCTTGGATCAGTTGGTCTGGGGTTTTACACCCACGGGATATTTTTCCCGAATTTCTGCCACCAGTTCACTGACATGATCCACGGTCCGCTCCACAATGACCTTACCTTTTTCGAGGGTGGCCTTGGTGGGATCACCCACAACACCGTTTCCGCCTTCTGCAATGTCATATTTTTCCGGGCGGGCAAAGGTGCCTTCAAAGTGATACATCTGACCGGGTTTGGGCATGGCGCCCGGTGCAATCTTCCATTTGGGATCTACCAGGGGATGGCCGTCGCCCGGAGCCGCCTGGCTCATGTCCACCAGTTCGGGGTAGAGATACAGGGCAACCGAGGTTTCTGCTTCATCAGCATGCCACATGTGATCGTCCAGGGCATCCTTGTCATCCCTTAAAAAGTCATACCAGTGAAGGGACAGCACGAAATGCCCCTCTAATCCCAGCTTGTGGACGGCAACGATGGTGGAGGACACCTGTCCGTGGGCGGACAGGATGATGAATTTGTTGAAACCGGCCACAGAGGCCCCACGGATAATATCACATAAGAGCTCGATATGGGTTTCGAACCGCAACGGGATGGTTCCGGGAACTCCCCAGTGGTGATAGGGATGAGACCCGTACATGGGGCAGGGAAGGATGACGGCACCGCTCTTTTCACCGATTTTTTCAGCAATACCCATGGCATTGGCCGCATCGGATGACAGCGGACAGTGGGGACCGTGCTGCTCAATGGCGCCGATGGGCAGGATCGCTACATCGCATACATTCTTGGCATAATCCACAATGGTCGTCCACGGGTTTTCATGGTACCATACAGATTTGAGTTCAGTCATGGTTGTTCTCCTTATATCTGATATTTTGTATGTATTATGGAAAAACCGCACACAAGTGCAGTTGGATAGTTATTGTTTGTCCAGCTCGGCTTTCAGGATTTCGTGTGCCCAGGAGAGATTGAGCTCGGTCAAGCGGCCCCGGGTGGGGATTCCCTCTTCGTTCCAGCCAAGCATCTGGTAGTAGACTTCTCGGGCATCCCGGTGTTCTTCCACATCGATTTTTACATCCTTTAACGGACCGCTTTCAGGCGAGGTGTTGAACCGGGCCGGCAGGACGTCGTCCTGGGCCGTGAACCCTTCTCGGATATTGAAGATCCTTGCCATATTGATACCGCGCTCCACTGTTTTCATCAAACGCCAGTGGCTCATGCGCATGCCGGTGATGTCTTCCAGCAGGTCTACGATCTGTTTCTTGTTGTAGGGAATAAAGGCACATACCCCCAGGTAGTTGGATACATGCCGCCACAGCCCGACCTGGTAAAGCATCCTGGCTTTTCTGGGGCTCATCTCAAGGTGTGAGATATATTCGGGAACATCCAGCTCTTCCCATCCCGGCAGGTTTCCGGCCACCTTTTCGTCATGGATGCCGGTACAATGGTCCGGCCCGGCCGCATGAACGGAATAGTGAAGCCCCAGGCCCTGCTTGTATCGGGGTTCATGCATGGGGATCTCTTCACCCTTGATATGCATGGCATACTGCTCAGAGCCTTGGCCGATCTTTTCCGAAGCGATCTTGACACCTTCGGCCAGCAGGTCAGCCAGTGACCCTTCGCGCTTCCCGATCTGTTCGGTCAGGGTGACCATGGCTTGGGCATTTCCGAATTTCAGGTCCAATCCACCGGTATCTTCCTGGGTCAGAATCCCGTTCTCATACAGTTCCATGGCAAATGATACGGCCACACCTGCAGAAATGGTATCGATACTGTAGCGGTTGCACACTTCGTTGGCCTTGATTACTGCTTCGAGATCGTCCACACCGCAGTTGCATCCAAAAGCGACCAGGGTCTCATACTGGGGTGCCCCATATTTGGGATCGGATGCCATGGGGCCGCCCTCCACCCGGGCCGCCCGTTTGCAGTGCAGCGGGCAGGCGTAGCAGGTGGGGCGTTTGACCACGTAGCCTTTTTCAAACATGGCCTGAACACAGATATTGCCAATTCCCGGAAATTCTCCGCCTTTGAAATTGTTGATGGGCATGTTCCCGGTTTTTTCATACTCGACCATGGTGGGGCCGGTACCCCATTTCCAGGGAAAGGTGGTCACCTTTTTGTAGTTGCCGGTCATCCACTTGGCCATCTCTTTGACCTTTTCTTCATTGGCCAGGGGCGGATCAATGGTGCCTTTGGCAGCCACCAGTTTGAGATTTTTCGACCCCATGACCGCACCCATACCGGTACGGCCGCAGGAGTGCATGATGTCATTCTGTACTGAGGCATAACGGACCAGGTTTTCACCGCCAGGACCGATGGCCGAGGTCCGCAGGGTTTTGATCCCGGTGTCTGCCTGGAGTTTTTCCACGGCATCTGCCACTTCAAGACCCCACAGGTCTTTGGCGTCACAGATCTCGACCTGATCATCCTGGATCATGATATAGACCGGCTTTTGAGCCTTTCCTTCCACGATCAGGGCATCATAACCGCTCTTTTTCAGTTCAGCGCCAAAAAAGCCGCCCCCCTCTCCTTCACCATAGGCATTGGTGAGGGGAGATTTGGACCCCACCACGTTCCGGCCGCTTCCGGGAAGGCGATGTCCGGAAAATGGCCCTGTGGCAAATATCAACTTGTTTTTCTCACCCAAGGGGTCAATCCCCTTTTCCAGCTCAGTGAGCAATGTGTGAATAATGAACCCGGTTCCGCCGATAAAATTGCTGTAAACCGCATCATCCGGCTGCTCTGTCGTTATCTGGCCGGAACTCAGGTTGACCCTCAGTATCTTTTTCGTATACCCCTTCATGTTCTTCACCTTTGTGTTTCGTCGTCACAGTGCAGTATCTTTTACTGTGAATACTTTTTGTACATGTCAATATATTCCCGGATCCCGTCCTCAATGGTGTATTGAGGTTCATACCCCAGCTCGGCTTTGGCCAGGGAGATGTCAATGGTGCCCCGTTTGGCCATGTCTTTCTTTTCAAAATCACTCAGTTCCGGTGCGATGGTGATGTCAGCACCAGGGATCATCTCCTTGACAATTCGTGCGATGTCAGTACCGGAGTAAAGCGCGCCGCTGGTGGTCAGGTAGGTTCTGCTGGCAAGGGCAATATCGTCTACTGTCAGGGCAAGAAATACACCGTTCACGGAATCTTTGACATACGTATAATCGCGGGTGAGGTCGCCGCCGGATCCGAACTCGGTTTTAGACCCGCTCAGGCTGTTTTCAATCATGTCCTTGATAAACATGGAGTATCTCATGCCGTAACCGTAAACACCGGAAAAGCGGACGGCAGCATAGCTCACACCGTTGTTCTGGCAATAGGCCTGGCCGATCAGTTCGGATGCGGCCTTGGAAGATCCGTAATGGCTGCCGTGTCCTGCCCCTGCAATGAACATGGGGTGTTTTTCATCCATGGGCTCATACTGCTTCTTGGGGTAGACACCGATGCTGGAGATGTTTACGACCCGGTCACAGTCGGTCAAACGGGCCGTTTCCATGACATTGATGGTGCCTTGGACATTGACCTGATAGGTAAAATAGGGCCTTCTGTTGGATTCGGCAGGGTCGAAAAAAGCGGCCATATGGACGATTTTGTTTACCTGGTTTTTCCGGCAGGCAATCAACAGGTCCGGGAGGTCCAGAAGATTGCCCCGTTCATAGATCACATTGCCGCTGTTTTCAGAATCATCCAGGATTTTCTGTAACTGTGGCGCCGGCGGGGCCAGGTCATAGTTGACGACGGTATATCCCTCATCAATCAGTTTTTTCATGATATAGATGCCGATAAAACCGGATCCTCCGGTGATCATTACACATTGTTTTGACATTGGTTCTTCCTTTTTCATTTTTATAATTTAATTTTTGAGTTGTTTTCCAAGAGCATGGTATTCAATGTTTCAATGGCCATGTCGTCCAGTTCGATACCTTCCCGGAGTGCGTTGTCCTCGCTTTTCTGCTCAATCTCACCCGGAAGGAAAAGACTGGAATCAGCCTTTCCTGGGTCATCCCCTTTAATTTTGACTACGTATTCACTTAACAGCGTTTTAAACAGAGCAGGGTCGATCACTGCTGCCGGATTGATGGCAATAAAAAATGCCCCGACACCGGTATTGCCGACCAGTTTGTGAAAGGTCTTTACATCCTTTGAATACTTGGATCCCGAAATCATGCCGGCCAAGAGGTCAACGGCGATAGCCAGGGCCACACCTTTGGGACCGCCAATGGGCATCAGGGTTCCCTTCAGGGCCTGGGCCGGATCCTCCGTGGGTTCACCATCCGGACCGAAAGCCCAAGTGGGTGGAATTTTCAAGTTTAGCCGGTCGGCCTCTCTGATTTTTCCCCGGGCCACATTGCTGACCGACAGGTCCATGACCAACGGCGCGGTTTCACCCGGAAAGGCCAAAGAGATGGGGTTGGAGCCAAGCACTGCCTCAAGCCCGCCCCACAGGCTGATGGAGGGGGCGGCATTGCAACCGCAGATACCGACCATATCACTCCTGGCGGCCATCATGGTGTAGTAGGACAGAAACCCCACGTTATTGGTATGCCGGACAAAAGTGATGGCGATGCCGTGTTCCTTGGCATTTTTTAAGGATTGATTCATGGCCAGCTCGCCGGCCACCTGTCCCAGTCCGTTGCTGCCGTCAACCAGGGAAACCCCTCCGGATTCCTTGATGATTTCGGCGCGGGTCGGCACCTCCAGCATCTTTTCCCTGATCCGTTTGGAGATCATGCCCAGATATTTGACGCCGTGACTGTGAATCCCTCGCATATTGGCCCTTACCAGGCAGTCTGCCACCAGTTCCGCTTCCTTTTGTGCGGCACCAAGACCTGTCATGATCTCTGTGACCGCTTCCATTAACCGTTCGTGTGAAATCTTCATGCCTGTTATTCCTGTACCAATCCTAAAGTTTCAAATTTTTTGTCCAGCTTGTTGAATTCAACACTGGAAACACCTGATTCCAGGACCTTGGCTTTTTCAACCTCTTTTTCCACCCGGTCCTTTGATTTGGCAAGAACTTCTTCTATTCGAGCCTTTTCTACGATCACCATGCCATCGTCATCGCCCAGGATCAAATCACCTGGGTTGACCTGAACCCCACCAAAAAGGATGGGGTGGTTGACTTTACCCAGGGTGTTTTTAACGGTTCCGGTGATGCAGAATCCCCGGCTGAATACGGGAAATCCGGATTCACAAATCTCTTCAGCATCCCGGATACATCCGTCAATGGCCAGGCCGCCAACCTTACGGGCTATGGCGGATGTCGCCATGAGATCTCCGAAATAACCCGCGTGGTAGTGCGCTCCCACAGTGGCCACGATGATGTCCCCGGGGGACGCAATTTCAAGTGCTTTATGGAGCATCAGATTGTCCTTTGGGTGGCATTGGACGGTCAGGGCCGGCCCGCAGATCTTCAAGCCTCTTTGAATCGGCTTGATATGGTAGTCCACATCGCCGCACCTGCCAGATGCTTCGTGTACCGTCGCAGCCGCAAGGCTTCGGTAAGCCTCAATAACTTCCTGGGAAGGTCTTTCAATTTTGGTGAATACATGTGTCATTATGTAGGGTTCCTTTCAATGTCATCAGAATTAAATTTAAAACAATGCAAGCCCCGGAATCTTGAACGCCAAACGATACAGCCCGGTGGAGGCTGTCAGGTACATGGTGCTCAAGTTTTTCCCTCCCCAGGCAAAATTGGCGGTCACCTCCGGGGTGAGGATTCTGCCTAAAAGTTCGGCGTTGGGGTTAAATATATGGATGCCGCCGGGCCCGCAGCAGTAGAGATTGCCTTTTGAATCCAGTTTCATACCGTCTGCCACACCCGGTTCATCTCCGATTAACTCAGCCCACAGGTCCTCGTTCTTTACCTTCAGGTCTGTTGTCAGGTCGAATACCCGGATGTGCTGCCGGTCGGTATCGTTCACAAAAAGCCGGGTCTCATCCAGAGAGAGGCATAATCCGTTGGGCTTGGAAAAATCATCCACCACTATTGTCATTTTACCTGGCGGTTGAAGCGCATAAACACCCTGGAAGCCAAGCTCCTGTTCCCGCGGAATTCCATACCGAATACTTCTCCCGGAGTTGGGGTCCGTAAAAAAAATGATCCCCTTGCTACTGACAACGATATCATTGGGGCTGTTGAGTTCCTTGCCCTGGTAGTGGGATGCCACAATCGTTTGGGAGCCGTCAGCCTCAAGGCGGGTCACCCTGGATGTACCGTGCTCACAGCTTAAAAGCCTGCCCTGTCGGTCATAGGTATTTCCGTTGGCCAGGTAAGAGTTTTCCCGGATCAGATCAATGGTGTGATCGTCACCTAAATTGCCTTCTGTCAAGCGGAACAGGGCATTGCCCAAAATATCACTGAACACGAGGTGCGCCTCATATGGGTGCCAGGCCGGGCCTTCAAGGAACCGGAAACCGCCCTGAATTTTTTCAAGGGAGGACTCCGGTGAAATGATGTCATCGAGAAGGGGATGGTGCTTTTCTATTTTAAAGCTCATGCAGGTGATGTCTCCTTCTGGCGCAATCAGCCGGCTCTATAGATGGGCAGGGTTGCCGCACAGTTTTTGAATACGTATGCAATTTATCTGAAAAGCATATGATTTTAATACTCATTGAGCGCATTTTGATCAGGGAATCCTTGGATTATGGTGAATGCCTTGTACTGGTTCTTGTGATAAGATCTGTCTTGAGTTTGCGTACAAGCGTACCTTCGTCAAGGTTCTCAATGGACCGGAATAATTGGGAAATGGCGGCATCCACCATGGTAATTAGCGGCTGCCTGAGGGTTGTAAGGTCGTAGGAGGACCATGAAGCCATGTCAATATCATCAAATCCGATAACGGATAGATCTTCAGGGATCTTCAGGTTAAATTTGTGGCGGGCGGCATCCATGGTGCCCAGGGCCATGAGATCACTCACACAGAAGATGGCATCCGGTCGATCTTTCCTGTCCAGAAGTCTTTCGGCGGCGGCGTAGCCGGAGTCATATGTGAAATCGCCCCGTTCGCAGAGGTAATCCCTGATTCCATTCTCTTCAATGGCCTGGATAAATCCCTGGGATCTGTCCCGGCTGGTGGAACTGCCTTCTTCCCCTTTGATGCAGGCGAAACGCCGGTGTCTTGGCAGGAGCAGTTCGGCGGCTTTCCGCCCGCCATCTGAACCGTCACAATACACGGCGCTGACTTCATTGTGCATGGAATACCTGTTGAACAGAACAACGGGTGTCTGGGTCTGCAGGCAGCTTTCAACCACAGTGGAGGACAGGGTGGCCGAAGTGATCACCAGGCCGTCTACCTGGTATTGCAGCGCTGTGGACAGAATATCATCCACACCCTGTTCGTTGTGGATATTCATCAGAAGGATATTGTGCCCCTTTTCCTGAATCTTCCGTGTAAACTCGCCGAGGACCCGCGAATAAAAAGGGCTTGCATACCTATTCATAACCACTCCGATAATCCGGGTGGTTTTTTGCACCAGACTTCGGGCAATAATGTTTGGACTGTAATTGAGTTCTTTGGCCGCTTTGAGGACTTTGGCGCGGGATTTTTCAGATATACTTGCCCCCGGGGTATAACAACGGGAAACAGCAGACTGTGAAACCCCTGCCAATCGGGCAACATCAAAGGATGATACCCTGTTGTTACGTTTTTCTTTCATTTTAATTTACTGCAAAGCTCCGCTCTGTCAATTACAGGATTGATTTGGGTTGGTGGCGCTATCTCATTTGGGCAAATCGTATATTAACCTCAATACCTAATAGAGAAAAATGGGGTTGTCAAGTACTTTTTGAATGCGTATGCAAAAAAAATCCCACGCCATTCTCATCGCTCTTCGCTCGGTCGATTCCGGAGGTGTCGGTAATGCATTTTGTTTTTCATGGCAACCATCTTGACACCATATCGAAAAATGGTTGCTGTGACATCCGAATGAGTGTTGAAAAAAATACAAGATGTGTGCAGGAATTCAGGAGGTGCTATTAGGATATCGATTTGATTCCCTTGATTTCTCCTCGGCCGCCCGCATCAATGGGATGACATCCTTGAGGTGTGAGTGCATGGTGGTCTGTGCACCTTGAATATCCCGATCTTTGATGAGCCGGTATAATTCCGGGTGGGTGGTGGTATCATGGAGGATCTGCCCCGGCGGCAGGATATTGATGATCAATTCCTGGGAAAAATCGAGCAGGATATTGATGATCATTTCATAAATCGGGTTGTGCGCGCACCGGGCAAGCAGGCGGTGAAAATCGAGATTTCCCTCGATGGTTTGCCGGCCGGGCGTCTGGGGCTGGGCGTCAATATTCCTTTTTAGCAACTGCAGATCACCTGGGGTCGCACGCTCAGCTGCCAGGCCGGCCACGATCGGTTCGATCTCCAACCGGACCTCCATGATCTCTTTGACCGTCCCCTTGGCCAGACGGAAATGATCCCTGACCACCTGGGTGACGGCCGTGTGATTTCTGGATTTGATAAACGCCCCGCCTTTAGGGCCCCGCCGGATTTCCACCAATCCGGCCTGCTCCAGATTCCGTATGGCTTCACGGATGATCACCCGGCTGACGCCGAAAAGTTCAACCAGCTCATGTTCGGACGGGAGCTTTTCCCCGGCCTGATATTTACCGCCGAAGATCGCTTCCTTGATCTGGTTGGTAACATCATCTGCCAGGCGGCCCTTCTTTAGTGATGTGTAAGGCATTGACTCTCCATCGGTTATTCCGGCAAACTATGCCATAATTTGCATTACGATACAACCTCTATGGAAACACGCTATCCGGGCGGTTGGCATCCATCTGCACCATTTTTTTAAAGAACTGAATTTTTTTATTTGCTTTTGGAAAATTTAGTCTATATAAATGTATAACAAATAACATTATACAAAATCAAGCGATTTTTAGCACTCCAGCAGCGTGTTCTTAATTTGAGTGGAGGACCTCAGCTTACAGACAGGAAGAGCAGTTGAAAATTTAATCCGGTTCATTCCGGTATCCGGGTGAAGGTGTGACCCGCCCGGTGCCTGAAAATGATTTTTAAACGGCAGGTGTTTTAAAAATCACATATCCTAAACCATCGTTTATGGGGGTTAAAATGAAAAAAAACTGGTTCTATCTAGTATTCAGTCTAACGCTTGCAGCATTTCTTTTCACGGGTACGGCATTTGCCGCATGGCCCAAAAAACCAATTCAGATCATGATCCCATGGCCTGCGGCCAATGACCCGTCCACCATGGTGGCCACAGCCATGGCGCCGCTCATGTCCGAAGAACTCGGTGTCCCGGTCAAGGTGGTTAACAAGCCGGGCGGGGGCGCTGTGCTGGCGACCAACGAACTGGCCCGGAGCCGGCCTGATGGCTACACCATGGGCCTGATCTCCATCGGCCCGATGATCACACAGGTCCTTCGCGGAAAAACACCTTACAAAAACCAGGATCTAAGGCCCCTTGGACTGGTATGGTCCTCTCCGTTTACCCTGGCATGCCGGGCAGATGCACCGTATAACAATCTTAACGAGCTGGCTGAGTATGGTAAAACCCATGATCTTCGCCTGGCCCACTGGGGACTGGGTGCCGTTCCCACGCTGATCGCCATGAATGCTGCAAAAATCGGGGGATTTAAGTGGAAGGAAACCGCTTACAACGACCTGAACCCACTGCTGGTGATCAAAGGGGATGCCGATGTGGTCACCCTGTCGGTACCGGCATTGAGAGATTATCTCGAATCCGGTCAGGCCAAACTGCTGGCCTGCATGCTGCCCAACCGGATATCAAATTATCCCGATGTGTTAACGGTACAGGAGCAGAATTTTGGCGATGCGTACTCCATCTGGTTTGGCGCGTTTGTTCCCCTAAAAACGCGGGATGACGTGGTGAAAAAACTGAGCAACACCTTCTTTAAGGTCATGGCTACCCCGAAAATTCAGGATTATATCAAAAAGATCGGGATTATTCCCCATCCCACAGGCCCTGAGGAGGCCAGAAAGCAGATGGACAGTGAACTGGCCAACTTCGGTGCCATCATGAAGGACCTGGGTATTATCAAGTAGCACAGGCAGCTGATCAGCGCGTGTCCGGAAAAGGCACACCTGCCGGACACCGCTTCCCAAAAGGAGTGTGACAAAATGGTTAATGAGAATCAACACTCTGCCAGCCGTGCCCATGACCTGTTCGGAATGCTGCTCGGGCTGTTCGCCCTGTTCATGCTGATCACCATAAAATGGCAGATTGATACCAGCGGCCCGGATCCGTTTTACAAGGGTCCGATGATTTTTCCGCTGATCATACTTTTAATCATGCTGGCCGGCTCAATTCCCTCCATGTGGCGGATGATCAAGCCCTTGCCCGGATCGTCATGGTATCTCGACGGTGATGGGATCCCCTACCGGACCATTGCGGTGGCTGTGCTGCTGGCGTTTTTTCCACTTGGCCTGACCTATCTGGGACTGGAGATCAGTACCTGGCTGTTTCTGTTCACAGGGCTTCAAATCGTAAAACAGAATGCGCTGCCCAAACTGATTGGAATCCCTTTGGGAATTACCGCGGCCATTTATCTGGTGTTTAAATTATTCCTGGATATCTGGTTTCCAACCCCGTTGCTGTTTGAACTTTTAATGGAGTGACACATGCTTGAGCATTTTTTAGCAGGGCTGTCCGCTACGTTTTCCCTGGCCAATTTTGCAGCACTGTTTTTTGGCAGTATTGTGGGAATCGTGGTGGGGATTCTACCGGGCCTGGGGCCGATGGTCGGTATGGTGGTGTTGCTGCCGGTGAGTTTCAACTTTTCCCCGGATGTCGCCCTCTCACTTCTGCTGGGCGTGTTCTGCGGCGGCTATTTCGGTGGGGCGATCCCGGCGGTGCTGCTAAGGACGCCCGGGGTTCCGTCCTCGCTGATTACCAGCTTTGACGGGTATCCCCTGACGCAAAAGGGTGAAGCACAGACAGCACTGTCCGCATCATTGCTCGGGTCTTTCGGCGGTGGGATTATCAGCGTCATTATACTGATCTTTCTGGCCCCTGTCCTGGCCAGGGTCGCTGCCAGTTTTGGCCCGCCCGAGTATTTCATGGTGGCGGTTTTCGGCGTGGTGCTGGTGGTCATGGCATTTCGGCAAAGACTCAGCAAGGCATTGATCCTCCTGGGCCTGGGGTTCTGGTTCAGCTGCGTCGGGATCGACGGGCCGACCCTGAGCCCGCGGTTTTGTTTTGGCACGCTGTCCATGCAGAACGGCCTTCATATTGTGCCCATCTGCCTGGGTCTTTTTGGTATCGGCCAGACACTGATCCTTGTGGAACGGGAAATCATGAAGACCAAACATATCAATTTGAGCCGCTCCAGTCTGGATTTTTCAAAGCTGTGGCGTTTGATGAAATACTGGCGGACCCTTGCCCGATCCGGGATCATCGGCACTTTTGTGGGGCTGCTGCCCGGCACCGGGTCGATTCTGGCCTCCTTTCTATCCTATGATGCGGCCAAAAAGCTGTCCCGGGAAAAGGAACGGTTCGGCAAAGGCACGCCCGAAGGGTGTATTGCCTCTGAGGCAGGCAACAATGCCGTACCGGCCGGGACGATGATCCCGCTTCTGACGCTGGGTATTCCCGGGGATGCATTATGTGCGGTGCTGCTGGGGGTGTTCACCATCAACGGCATCTATCCGGGCCCGCTCCTCTTGGTCAAGGAACCGGTACTCATCAACACCCTGTACTGCTCCATGCTCATGATCAACATTGTTTCCTTTGTGATGCTGGCCCTGTGGCTCAAACCGTTTGCCATGGTGATCAGGATACCGGGCAAGCTGCTGTCCATTTCCATTATGGCCATATCCATGGTGGGGATCTACGCCGTCAATGCACGGTTCTTTGATGTGGGTGTGGCCCTGGTCATGGGAGTCCTGGGGTACATCCTGCTCCGGCTCGAGTGGCCGGTGGTGACCCTGGTCATGGGGGTCGTGCTCGGCGCCATTGTTGAAAATCGTCTCAGGCAGACGTTGAGCCTGAGCGACGGTAATATATCCATACTATTCGAGCGCCCCATCTGTATTGTGCTCGTGGTGCTGACCGTTCTGACAGTGGTCATTCCGCTGCTGCTGGATTGGCGGCGGGTGAAAATGAAACAAAAACAGGAAAGCAATATCATCATTCAGGAGTAATTTTATGACTTATCCAAGCGTTTATCCCACAGGGGCCACTGTATACCATCCGGAAAAGTGCTTTAACGGTTACACCGTTTTCCAGGCCAAGGAGCACGGCGCATTGATTGTTGACATGAACGGCGGCGAGGTCAAGCTGTGGAAGCAGCTGCACGGTTTCCCCAACAAACTGTTAAAAGGCGGATATATTTTGGGGCATACCGGCGAGCGCTCGTCAAAATTCAGCATGCAGGATTACCGGGATCTCGTGCAGGTGGATTGGGAAGGCAATGTGGTATGGATGTTCAATGAGTATGAATACATTGAGGATCCGGGAGAGGAACCCCAGTGGATGGCCCGTATCCACCACGATTACCAGCGGGAAGGCAATCCCGTGGGATATTATGTTCCCGGCATGGACGCACCGGTGGATAAAGGAAATACCATGATTCTGGCCCATAAGAACCTGGTCTGCCCCAGAATTTCCGATAAAAACCTGCTGGACGATACGATCTATGAAGTGTCATGGGAAGGAGACATCCTCTGGGAGTGGGTCTGCAGCGAGCATTTTGAATCGTTCGGGTTCAGGGAAGATGCCAAAAACATCTTGTCCCGGGATCCCAACATGCGGCCCTGCGGCGGCGGCATGGGGGACTGGATGCACCTCAACACCATGTCCCTTCTGGGGCCCAATAAATGGTACGATGCCGGAGACCAGCGGTTTCATCCCGAAAATATCATTGTGGACGGACGGGAGACCAATATCATTTTCATTATCAGCAAGGCAACCGGCGAGGTGGTCTGGAAAGTCGGCCCCTATTACGATTATACACCGGAAAAGGCGCTTGGCTGGATTATCGGTCAGCACCACGCCCATATGATTCCAAAAGGCCTGCCCGGAGAAGGAAATATCCTGGTTTATGACAATGGCGGATGGGCCGGATACGGCGGGGTCAATCCGGGGAGTCCCACCGGAACAAAAAATGCGCTGCGGGATTATTCAAGGGTGATCGAATTTGACCCCACCACCCTGAAGATTGTATGGCAGATGACCCCCCAGGAGGCCGGCTTTATTCATCCCACGGACAGCAACCGGTTTTACAGCCCGTTTATCAGCTCTGCCCAGCGCCTGCCCAACGGCAACACCCTGATCACCGAGGGCAGCGGCGGGCGGGTGATTGAAGTGACCCGGGCGCATGAGCTGGTATGGGAGTATATCAGTCCTTACTGGGGTAAGCATTTCAAGATGAATATGGTATACCGGGCATACCGGTATCCCTATGACTATATCCCCCAGGTGGACAAACCCGAGGAAAAGGCCATCGAACCGGTGGACGTGACATCATTCCGGGTTCCCCATGCAAAGGATAAGGGCGCGGTATCTACCGTGAGTGTCGACGGGACGATTCCCTACCAGGCATCTGCAGCCCTGTGCGTGGTGTCGGACACAGACACCGATATTTAATTCAGGAGTATTTTTATGGGCTATTCAATATTCAGTACCGCCGGGTGCATGCGCTGCAGCATTGTAAAATCCTATATGCAGGAACACCGGATCGAGTATCGCGAGTTTGATTTCAAAACCGACGGAAAAGAGGAATTCAATGCGTTTTATCGCAAAAACAGATCCAGTATTTACCGCGGGGATGAGGGGGTGGAATTTCCTCTTCTTTATGATGGGGCGCAGGTGGTTCAGGGGGTGGGGGTGATCATCGCCTTTTTTGAAAACAACGGGCTTCTGGGTGGGGCTGTCAGCAGGAGCGAGCTGTCCCACGGCTGGGTCAGCGGGCTTGATCTCAGTCTGGCCGGCGGCCCGCTGAGCGACTCGTTTGTGGATGTGGTGACCTTTTTGAAAGTCTCCGGGCTGAACGTTCAGATAGGCACCGACGGGCACCATTCGAGCCTGCTTCAGCGCCTGGTGGATAAATCATGTATTGATCGCCTGGTATTTAACATCTGGGGGCCGGTGGTTCTGTATGAGGCCATCTGCGGTATCCCGATCGATGAACCCGATCTGGCCCAAAGTCTTTCCATTGCTCAGACCTGCCCTGAGTACCAGATTCATTTACCACTGAAAACCTTTAAACGGGACGGGGGGGCGTCTGATATCATCACCCCGGAAGAGGCCGGGCTGACAGCCGCTTTTATCGAGCAGGCCACGGGTAAGAAAACCCATCCGTTCTATCTGAAAAACAGCATGTCTGCTGAGGACCAAGAAATGTTGGGCTCGATCAACCTGTTTAAGTACAGGACCGCCTGCCGGCGCTATATGGTAAAAACTGAAATCTTAAAGGATGAATAGGAGACAATAGGATGACGGTAATTGATTTGAAAACACAGGTTCCCGGACCTAGGAGCCAGGAAATCATGGACCGGCGCCAAAAGGCGACCGTAAGCGGGATGGCCCTGTTGACCCCGGTAGTGATATCCGAGGCAAAAGGCGCGCTGATTAAAGATGTTGACGGGAATACGCTGCTGGATTTTGCCGGCGGAATCGGTGCCCTGGCTGTCGGCCACTGTCCCGATAATGTGGTCGGGGCCATGAAAGCACAGGCGGACAAACTGGTTCATACCTGTCCGCTGGTGGCATCCTATGAACCGTTTGTTGAAACGGTAGAGCTGCTCAATGATATTGCACCCGGGGATTTTCCCAAAAAGAGCGCCCTGATGAATTCAGGTGCGGAAGCGGTTGAAACGGCGGTTAAAATAGCCAGAAGCTACACCGGACGTTCGGCCATCATCGTCTTTGAAGGCGGCTACCACGGCCGTACCAATCTGACCCTGTCCATGACCAGTAAGTATGCCCGGTTCAAGAAGGGACACGGCCCGTTTGCCCCTGAGATTTATCGTCTGCCCTTCCCAAGTGTTTACCGTAAACCGGATCAGATGGATGAAGAAACCTATGTGGATTTCTGTATCAGTCAGCTGGAACATGCCATGGTTGCCCAGGTGGATCCTTCTGATGTGGCCTGCGTGGTCATCGAACCGGTTCAGGGTGAAGGCGGGTATGTGCCGACACCGCCACGATTCATGCAGCGGATCAGGGATCTGTGCACCGAGCACGGGATGCTCATGGTGGCGGATGAGATACAGAGCGGTTTTGGCAGGACCGGAAAACTGTTTGCCATTGAACATTATGATATTGTGCCCGATCTTCTGGTCACCGGCAAATCCCTGGCCTCCGGCATGCCGCTTTCCGGTGTCACCGGTTCGGAAGAGATCATGTCATCCCCCCAGCCGGGTGGAATGGGCGGGACATACAGCGGAAATCCGCTGGCCTGTGTGGCAGCCATAGAAACAATCAAAACCATTTCAAACCCGGATTTCCTGAAGCGGGCAACCGGTGTCGGTGATAAAATCCGGCAAAACCTTGAGGTGCTGGCCGGTAAATATGATATAATCGGCGATGTCAGGGGGCTCGGGCCCATGCTGGCAGCAGAGCTTGTTAAGGACCGGAAAAATAAAACACCCGCACCGGAGACGGTGATTACCCTGCGCCAGGAAGCACTCAGCCGCGGCCTGATCATCCTCCCGTCCGGGCTGTACTTTAACTGCATCCGGTTCCTGCCGCCGTTAATGATCAGTGATGAGATGATTGAGGAGGGTATGCGTGTACTTGATCAATCCTTTGAAGCACTGATGGCTTAACCAAATACAGCAAAAGGGGGTCAACATGGAGATCATCAGGGTGGATATGTCCAAAAAGGAGATCAAAACCGGTCAGATGCCACCGGAGTATGAGGAATGGGGAGGAAGAGGCCTGACCTCTTTGATGATTCACGACGAGGTCAATCCGGCCTGTGATCCGCTCGGGCCGGAAAACAAGCTGATCATTGCGCCGGGGTTTCTGAGCGGTACCGGATTTGTGAATACCAGCCGGGTATCCATCGGTGCAAAGAGCCCCTTGACGGGCGGGATAAAGGAAAGCAATGCCGGCGGTACAGCCGGTGCCCTGCTCGGGCGAATGGGCATCGGGTGTATGGTGATCGAAGGCAGCAGTAAAGACGACAGCCTGCATCTGCTCAAAATCTCCAATACAGGGGGTTGTGAACTGATACCGGCAGATGAGTACAAAGGGATGCGAACCTATCGCCTGGTCGAATCACTTCACGAAACATACGGTAAAAAGAATACCATCCTCTGCATTGGCCCGGCGGGTGAATTTCAACTGAGTTCAGCCTCCATCCAGGCAACAGATATGGACGGGCGGCCCTGCAGGGCAGCAGGCCGGGGAGGCATGGGCGCTGTTATGGGTTCAAAGGGCATCAAGGCAGTGATCATCGAGCAGGGCGGGAAATCCAAAGCTGAATTTGCCGACCCAGAAGCGTTCAAAACTGCCGGTAAAACCTATGCAAATATCACCAAGGAACATCCGTTCACCGGCAAAATGCTGCCGGCCCTTGGGACAGCAGGTCTTGTCGGCCCGGTAAACTCCCTGGGCGCATTCCCCACCAGAAATGCCACTCAAGGCACCATGGCCGGGTGGGAAGAGATCAGTGGAGAGTCTTTGGCAAAGATGATTTCACAGCGGAAAGGCAATCCCACCCATTTGGGGTGCTCCCAGTGCATTGTGCGCTGTTCCAATGAATTCCTTGATTCCGAGGGGCAATATGTGACCTCCTCCCTGGAGTATGAAACCATCTGGGCCATGGGCGGAATGACCGGTATCACAGACCTGGATGTGATTGCCAATCTGGATTTTCTCAGTGACGATATCGGCCTGGATACCATGAACACCGGGGTGGCCATCGGTGTGGCCATGGATGCGGGGCAAGCAGAATTTGGTGACAGCCAGGCGGCCCTGGAGATGATGGAGGAGATTGCGGCGGGCAGTGAATGGGGCAGAGCCCTGGGCAACGGCCCGGACCAGGTGGGAAAACATTTGAATCATCATCGGGTGCCGACGGTCAAAGGGCAGAGTATTGCGGCATACGATCCAAGGGGAATGCAGGGAAATGCGGTCACCTATGCCACCTCCACCATGGGGGCGGACCATACCACCGGAAACCTGGTCGGGCTTTATTTAGGAGGGGTTCTGGACCCCTTGGGAACCGAAGGGCAGGTTGAGGCTTCACGCAATGCACAGATGATGATGGCCATGGTTGACTGGACCGGGTTGTGCCTGCTGGCTTCCGCACCGGTGAACACACCGGATGGAAAAACGGCATTTATCGATGCGGTGAACGCCAAGGCAGGCACGAAATATACCTTTGAAGACCTGATGGCTAAAAGCATCCAGATCCTGAAGGCAGAACGGGCGTTTAACCGGAGCGCCGGGCTTTCAAAAAAAGACGATCGCCTCCCGGACTTTTTTTACAAAGAGCCCCTGCCGCCGCACAACAAGGTGGTGCTTCTTTCAGGTGAGGATATGGACCGGGTGTTTGATTCTTAGTGACAGGCACGTATGAAAATCAGCGTCACATTCATGGGCACCATTGCCCGGGACCTGCTCGGGGATCATGATCCGGCAAATCAGGTCATCGATCTGCCAGACGGGGCGACCTTAAAGGATCTTTTTACATATCTCCGTATCCCTGAGTGCAGGGAATACGCTGCTATTGTTGAGAAAAAGGTGGGCAAGCCTGAGGATCCCTTGTCCGACGGCATGGCAGTCACTTTTTTTCAGACCGTGTATGGCGGATAGCCGGTCCAAGAGGGAGGCAAAACAATCACGACATTATCCCCGGTATCATCAATCCTAAGAAGATGATACCGGGGAGGGTCTTTACAGATATGATCCTGCGGGTTACTCCTTGGCCAGGATTTTTTCACCCTCGGACCTGACGCGTTCCAATTCTGACCGTTCATGATCACCCAGGGCGACCGGTTTATGGGTGTCAAGGATCTTGGAAAGTCGATCCCTCACCTTGTCCTGGGTGGTGGGTTTGCCGGCTTTGAGCCAGTTATCATGATACTGGCGGTCCATGATCTTCGGGAACCAGGCCTCTTTCCTGAAGTGCTTGAAGGTGTGCGGATTCTGCAGGTAGTTGCCGCCCGGACCGATCTGGTCGATCACCTCTGTGGCCAGGGTATCGGCATTGATATTCATCCCCCTGAGCAGGTGCCGGGCCATGGAGCAGATTTCGTCTCCCATGACCAGCATCTCAGGTGAACAGATCATACCGGCACCCAGATACCCGACATCATGGATCAGGTTCAGGCCGGACAATCCTTGGGACAGAATGGAGAATGCACTTTCTGCCCCGGCCTGGGCATCGATCTGCATGGCGTCGGATGCACCGGCCAGTCCCCAGGTGGGCAGGCCCAGCCGCTGGCCCATCTGTGCCTGAACTGCCAGGCACATGCAGGTTTCCGGCGAGGCAATGGCACTGACCGTGGTACCCATGTCAAACATCCCGAAATTGCCGCTCAAAAAAACTTTTGAACCGGGCTTGTACAGCTGGAGAACCGTGATGCTCATCAGGGCTTCTGCCAGCCATAGAACCGTGGCGCCGGCCAGGGTCACTGGGCTGGTGGCCCCCATGATCTGCGAGGTGCCGGGGCATTGTGGAATTCCCCAGTCTGCCGCCAGGAACGCCCGGTCCACCACCTCGGCCGGGTAGAACAGCGGGGTGATCGGTTCGGGGTAAGCCATGAGAAAGGGTTTTTCGGCAAGTTTCTCAGGGCCGCCCACGCAGGCTGCCGCCATTTTCTGGATATACAGGGTGTCATTGGCCCCCTCGCTTAAAAACATCACGGGCAGGGTGGTGTTTTTGACACAGGCCTCAAAATCATACAGAAAGGACGCATGCCCGGGAGTATCCTGGGTGGTTCCAAACGGCATGACCCAGTCAATGTTGGGCAGGGCATCCGATACCAGGGCACCGATTTCAAGATCCCTGAAGGTGGTGGCACGGATCTCGCCGGTCTGATAGTCCAGGGTCTGGGGGGACCCGGTGGAGCACCCGTAATAGGAATTGCGTCCACTCAGGTCCAGGGCGGGATTACCCAGGCGGTCATAGACAATAAATCCTTTGGGAGCCAGTCTTAATACCTCATGGATCAAGGCTTTGGGAACACGCACCCGGTCATCTTCAACCCTGCATCCGGCATTTTTACACATGCTCAGGGCATCGGCATGGTTCATTTTAAAACCGGTTGTTTCCAGTACGGTCAGCGCCGCATCAAAGATGTCATCCAGCTGGTTTTCACTGACCAGGGTCATGGATACGGACGAATTGATGCGTTCCGGGTTGGTAAAGGTCATGATGTTAACTCCTTATGGTTGCTTCAAATGGGTCAAAAAACAGGGCACAATCCTCAATTAAACGTGCCCGTAGTAATCCCGGTGGGCCACGACCGAGTAGGCATAGTCCAGCAGCGTTCCCCAGCTGAACACGGGAAGGTCAACAGCCTGCTGTACTGCCCGGGCAAACGGCTGCATGCCGGTGCATTCCAGCATAACGGCACCCATGTCCGGATGCTGCGCTACCACCTGGGCACAGATCCTCACCATATCCTTCTCAGCCTGATCATAATAGATTTCCGGAACTTCCGGGCGTTTCTCGTGGTCCCAGAGGTTGTCAAATTCAGGGCAGCCGTATTCATCCTGGGCACCGGCTACAATAAAGTTGGAATCGAGATCGATCCCCACATTGGTCAGGTGGGTGTCTGTCAGGAACCGTTTCTGTGCGCAGACAATACCCACGGTTTTTGATGGTCCGATTAATTGCTGGATAAAGGGCACCTGGAGCAGACTGGACATAAATACCGGCACATCCACGTGGGCGGCCACATCTTTTTGAAAGTAGGCAAAGTAACCGCATTCGGCCGCAATGGCTCTGCACCCCATGGATTCCAGTTTTTTGGCCGCCCTCAGGATCGGTTCCCTACAGGGGGTTTTATCCTGTTCCCAGACCAGGGTGTAGTTGTCTACACCAGAGGCGATCTCGTACTGGATGGGGTAGGGGAATGCACTGGCATTTCTGACATCACCGGGAAATCCGGGATAGGCATCGTCCAGGACCATGATCCCCAGCCCCATACCGTAACAGGTATGGTTTTTCCGGGTTTTGATATAGTTAATGTTCTGGTCTCGGTTCTGGTAAATCATGGGATGGCCTCCTCGTTATTGGTAATCAGATGCTCGATGGTTGACAGGATCGGTTCCGGTACGCCCTGGCCGACAAGGTACTGGTCCAACTCAGCCTTGATGACCGGGTCAAATTCGGGTCTCCTGTAACTCTCCAGCATCTGGTTCATGGTGTTTTGAATGTTGGCATTATATTGATCCAGGGCTGTTTTCCGATCCATGTTGCCCCTGACCCCGATCCCGGGTGTCCAGGAGTGGGTACGGCATTTCTTCATGGTATCCATGTGGGTCAGGAACTGTCCGCCGGGGCCTACATCCCTGATCAGGTCCAGGTTCAATGTGTCATCATTAATATCAAAATCACTCAGATAATACGTGATCATATCGATCATCTCCAGATCGATAATAAACTTTTCATAGGATATGGCGGCAAAACTGTCCAGGATCCCGGCACTGTGGACAACCAGGTTCACCCGGTTCTGCATGGCATTCAACAGGGAAAGCATCCCCTCATATCCGCTCTGGGGAGATACCACCAGTGCATCGGTATTTGACCCGCCGCAGCGGCTGGGCAATTTGAGCAATCTCGCCAGTTCATTGGTGTGCCTGGCCATGAGGGCGTGTGCCGGGCTGCCGATGGATATATTGGCGGTCTGCAAATCCACCCCGGCACACTGGAGTCCGAAAATGACAGGCAGGCCCGGGCGGATCATCTGGGAGATGGCAATGCCTGCAAGTGCTTCAGCCGTGGCCAGCGCCATGTTGCCGGCCAGGTTGATGGGACCGGTGGTGCCGGCAGCAGGGGCCGGAGAGATAATCAGCGGCTGGTTGTACTCTGCAGATACCTTGATCGAGTCAAGGGCCATTTTATCCATGAGCAGCGGACTGATGGTGCTGATCATGGTCAGCACCCGTGACTGCTTCTCTAACGCTTGCCGGCCGCCGAAAACCAATGCAGCCATCTCCATGATCTGGGTCATCTGCGCAGTATTGCCGGGCATGCCCAGCAGGCACTTATCTGATGCCATCAATGCCGCATAAACCATGACCATGTGACTCAGGTCAGCCGGCATATCCGAGGGTTGGGCCAGAATGCCGCCGTTGATGGAAAAGTGGGGGCTCTGGTGGATCAGCTTGGCAAACCTGACATAATCGGAAAGCAGGGCATCCCTGGAGGAACCATCCAGGTTATAAATGGTGGGGCAGCCATATCCTGACACAAAGTTAACATGATCTCCGCCGATGGTGGCGTTGTTGTCGGGATTCCTGGCTGAGAATGTAAAGGATTCAGGGGCGTGTCCGATCCAGGATTCGATCTGGTCAGGTTTGAAATAGGCCAGGTCCCCGTCAATCCGGACACCCTTGTCTTTAAGCATCACCAGGGTGTCAGGATGCTTGAGCTGAATCCCGACCTCCTGGAGGATCTCTAACGCGTGGGTGTAGATTTTTTCAATACGCGTTTTCATTACGTCTCCCTAATGTTCCGGTTCAATTTTAGACAGGCCGTCTCGTAAGGTAATATCGGTTATAATGGTTTTTTCAATACTTGTCTTCAATTTAGGCATACCCTTTCCTTTCATTCGGGGATCGTTGCGTTCCATGGCAAGGTCATACAGCTGATCGGCCGGGATGTGGCACAGGATCTTGTGGCCGTTCTCAAACCGCTGGAACCCGGGCATCTGCTGCTCGCAGATCCGGCCGTTGTCCGGCAGCACGCTTCGTCTCGGGCACCGGGTATGGAAGTAGCAGCCCGGGGGCTTGTCCATGGCCGAGGGCACATCACCGGACAGCTCGATGGAGTGGCGGCGCGCTTTGGGATCCGGGATCGGTACCGAGGAGAGCAATGCTTCGGTGTAGGGGTGGTAGGGCGGCGGGTAGATCGATTCCACCGGGCCGAACTCCACGATCTGGCCCAGGTACATCACCGCGATAAAGTCAGAGATGAACCGGACGACGCTAAGGTCATGGGCAATAAAGATCAGGGTGGTGCCCAGCTCCTCTTTGATCTCGTTGATCAGGTTGAGCACGGCCGCCTGCACCGACACATCCAGGGCTGATACCGGCTCATCGCAGATCACCATGGAGGGACGGCTGGCCAACGCTCTGGCAATGCCGATCCGCTGTTTCTCACCCCCTGAGAGCTGGCGGGGGTACCGGTCGTAGTAGTAGG